>CAYJLS010000001.1:0-86866 GCA_964371065.1 uncultured Anaerolineaceae bacterium
AGAAGCCAATTTCAGATGTTAAGGTTCGAGGACGAGAGTTTTGCACCTACTGCTTTTTGTGTGGGGGGTTTTTAAATTAGTGCAAAAAAGAAATCCAGACTGGTCGAAACGAATCAAAAAAACGCTTGGTTCCGCTTCTATCTTTGGTCGTTTCCAAGTCTCCTGGTATTGTTTGGAATGCTCCTCACTCTGGGAGCGCCAATTGCCCTGGCGCTCGGATTTGTTTTAATCTGGACTTATGTTGCGGTATGGGGAGAAGAGTACATACTTCCGAACGAAGTGACTCCTGGGTCAGGCTAATGATATGCGCGAAATCATTGACCTGAGCCAGGAAATCTATGCCGGAATGCCAATCTTCCCCGGTCTCTCGCAAGTGGACATTACCGTCCATGTCTCGCATGAGAATGGGACGGCATCACCACCGATAGCGACGTAGTCTCGCCCGCCGTAAACCGGCTGGAATTGGGCTCGCACACCGGCTCGCCCGTCCGCGCGGGGAGGTGTTTGGTGATGGTTGATTTTCAAGGAGGCGTTTATGCAATCTGACGACTTAAATTATTCCAAAAGCAGTTTCCTGTTTGGCTGGTTTTTAGCAAACATGCTCGGACTGGCGTTTGGATGGGTGGCAGGCGAATGGCTGGGGATTCGGGCAGCGAACATTTGGGGATGGGGTGTCGGCCAAGCCATCGGCTTCACGATTTTTGAAGGATCGGTATGGTTATTCCGTTCATTGGTTTTATCTCGTATCCGAACCTCTGATGTGCTGAAGGACTTCGATCTTTTCTTCTGGGTGGTGGTGGAGTTAATTTTTGGTTTTGGTATGGCACTCGCAAACAACCAAACGGTTTATCGACAGGAAAGTTTATTTGGCATCGTTTCCATGCCGATTCTCACGAATTGGATGGGCGTGCTTGGATGGTTGATTCTATGGCTGATAAAGTCGCAGATGCGAAGGCCCAAGCCGAATCCATCAAGGAGTAATTCCATTCTGGCATCGTTGGGACGCATCAGCGCGAGTATCTTCATCTTTTTCTTTCTGATCGCTGTAATGGTGATTAGCATGATGGCTGGGGAATATGTGGCCAAAATATCCAATTGGGATATTGGAAGAGCAGTTGCAGGAGCATTGATGGGAGGTCTGCTTAGCCTGCTCACTGGATCTGCAATATTGAAACTACTCCCCACATCAACTTGGAAGGAATAATCACGCTACAACAAATCTTTGCATAAACGATTACGCAATACGCAACACGCAGTACCTCATCCCTGCGCGGTATAATCCTCCCCATGGACCTCAAAACTCAACTAAACGACTCAGTGAAAGACGCCATGAAGATCGGCGACGTGATTCGCAAGGACACCGCCCGCATGACGCTGGAGGCCATCAAACAAGTCGAGGTGGACAAGCGCGCCAGTCTCGACGACGCGGCCGTCATGTCGCTCCTGCAAAAGGAGATCAAGAACTGCCGCGAGGCGCTGGAAGCCTTCCTGCCCAAAGCCATGCCCGCGGATGAACTGCGCGCACCGGTGAAACGCTGCCGCCTTTTTACATGATCCATTGCCTATTTGACTTGCCTTCTCTGCCGGAACAGGCGATTGCATTTCGGAACAAACTGGAAGAGTTGGGCTATGAGGTTGATTGGGATTACTTGTTGGGATACACCCATGTGACCGAGATGACCGCGATCGCAGATGGACAGGAAACCGTGACACAATCCATCCTCCAGTACATCACAACGCACGTCCGCAGAACGGTTTACCTTCCCCTGGTCATAAAATAATTGTTAGCACGCCAAAGTGCTGGGATGACCGCTGGGGTTAGGCGGCAGTTGAACTGCCGCCCCATCGGTTTGGCGTGGTAACAAATAATTCACAGAACAAGAACGGAGGCCGAGATGAAACGTCGGATACCTTTTTATGCCGTAGCCCTGGCGCTCATGCTGGGCCTGCTCTTGACCAGTGACGTGATATCCGTTTTGGGATTTGCCGAAGAGGAGTTAGGATTCAGGGATCGGGACGGCACTTATTACCCGCCGAGCGGAGATTTCCCTGAAAATCGGATTAGCACGGTACACGATGACCTCACCCTTGCCCTGGCAATTGCGGCGGGGTTCACCTCGACGGACAGTCACGCGTTGAGAATCTGGGATCAGTTGGTGGATTCGGAGAACTTGCCGAGTACGCCAGCCTCTTACACTTACGGGAATGCCGGGTTCTACACCCCGCCCAATCCGCTTGTGGCCTGCATCGGCAAAAATCACGCCCGGCAGATCTGGCCCACCGGCCGCTTCGACCCGAACACCTCGGCGGTCACCTCACGCTTTGGGCCATACTCGCCCTTTTTCCACTTTCCCCACCTGGGCGGGTCTGACCTGCAAGCGTTGCATGATTGGGCCTGGGGAATCACCGACACGCTGGAGGGCTACGAAGCCTACGCTTGGGGCCGGCTGACGGACTTCACCCTGATGCAGGCCGCGCAGAACAACGGCTGCATCATCACCCGCACGGCGACGATCGGCATGCCCGTGCCGGCCGGCTCGCTTGAGGCCTTTGCCACCTACCTGCACTCCCTGGGGGACGCGTACTCACACGCCGATTGTCTGGACGCGCTGGCCGCCAACATGCCACCCGCTCCCTGGGGTACCCACACTGTGCCGACGCTGGGCGACACCAGCATCTATGCCTGCGATTACAACCCCACCAACCCACAGAACGATGATGCCCACGGCCGGGAGTTTGGCGGTGTTTATACCGACACCCAGCGGACAATCGCGGCCGCACGCGCCATCTATGCCGAGCTGTCGACGCGCAGTCCCGCGCGCGAAGGGATGTACGTGCCGTTGCCATTGACAACGATCCTGGTTGTAAACGGCACGGAAACGACCCTCGATGGCGCAATCGTACATTTCGTGACCGATTGGCTATATAGTGAACCAGCCAACCGGCGCGAATATGTGGACAGTCTCGTACAGGCATTGCTTTCCCAGCCGCGTGTGTTGATCAAACGAGTGTACCTGCCCCTTGTTCTGCGCCAGTGAGCAATGTTTCCTGTCCCGCCCTCCGGCGGGACTTTTTTTCTCCCCTCCCACCTCTAGTATAATGTTCAGCATGGACCTCAAAACCAAACTTACCGAATCAATGAAAGACGCCATGAAGACCGGCGACACGGTACGCAAGGACACCGTCCGCATGGCGCTGGCGGCCATCAAACAAATCGAAGTGGACAAGCGCGCCAGTCTCGACGACGCGGCCGTCATGTCGCTTCTGCAAAAGGAGATCAAGAACCGCCGTGAGGCGCTGGAGGAAGCCAAAAAAGCGGAACGCCCCGACCTGGCCTCGGCCAACGAAGCCGAGATCGCCGTGCTGGAAGCCTTCCTGCCCAAAGCCATGCCTGCGGACGAACTGCGCGCCCTCGTCCAGGCCGCCATCGCCGAGACGGGCGCAACCACCGCCGGTGAAATGGGCAAAGTGATGAAAGCCGTCATGCCCAAAACCGCGGGACGCGCCCCCGGCGATGCCGTCAGCGCGATCGTGCGGGAGTTGCTCAAGTAGTCGAATAGTCGCGTAGTCCGATGGTCGGATGGTTAGACCGACCACAAGACACCATGACCAAGCGACTAACCGACTAACCGACTAACTGACTAACCGACCAAGCGACCAACCAATGGAAAACCCGAACGCGCCGCATTCCAGTCGGCGCCTCTCCGCCTTTCGCCTGATCCTGCTCGCGGTCGTCAGCGTGGCGACGTTTGTCGCGCTCAGCCTGCCAGACGCCCTGCGCCCGGAAGCGTTGCCGCTGAACGCCGGGGACGTCTCGCCGCGTGACTTCCAAGCGCCGCGCGACGCGACCTTCGAAAGCGCCGCGCTCACCGGGCAACGACGGCAGGCCGCGGCCGAGTCCGTCCTGCCCGTCTATTCCCCGCCCGACCCCGCCATATCCCGCCAGCAGATGGAACGCCTGCGCGCCGCGCTGGACTTCATCACGCTGACGCGCGCCGACGCGGCCGCCTCCGACTCGCAAAAACACGCCGACCTCGCCTCCCTGCGTGACCTGCAACTGGCCCCCGAAACGATAGACAGTTTACTCGCCCTGGCCGACGCGCGCTGGGACACGCTCCGCGACGAAGCGCTTTCAGTGCTGGAACGCACCCTGCGCGGCGTCATCCGCGAATCGGACGTGGAAACCGTCCGGCGCGGCGCGCCCTCGCTGGTCAGTTTTTCGCTCAACGAGTCCGAGGCCGCCCTCGTCAGCGGCCTGGTGCAGCCCTTCGTAACCGCCAACAGCCTCTATAGTCCCGAATTGACCGAGGCCGCCCGCCAGGCCGCGCAGGACGCGGTCGAGCCGATTACCCGGTCCTACAAGACCGGCCAGACCGTCCTGCGTGCCGGCGAGGTCGTCACGGAAGCGCACATCGAGGCGCTTCAGGCGCTGGGGCTGATCCGCTCCGGCTCCCAACCGCTGGACCTGCTCGGCAAAGCCGCGTTGACCGTGATCGCAGCCGTGTTCACCGGGCTGTATTTTTATCGCCGCGAACGCTCGGGCTTTTTGTACGACTCGCGCAGTCTGCTGGTGATGGCGGTCATGTACCTGCTTTTCCTGGCGGGCGCGCGGCTGGCCATTCCGGGCAACGTCCTGCTCCCATATTTATATCCCCTGCCCGCGGTGGGCATGTTGCTCGCCACGCTGTTCGGCATCGAAGCCGGCATCCTCATCTCGATTGTGACCTGCGTCCTGGCCGCCTATGGCTTCAACGCCGACCTTCTGCCGTATTACCTGTTTGCCTCGCTGTGCGGCGTGCTGGCGCTCGGATCCGGGCGAAGATTCTGGTCTTACATTTGGGCGGGCGTGGCCGTCACCGGCGCGGGCGTGGCCATGCTGGCCGCCTTCCGCATTTCCACGGGCGACCTCGACTGGCTGGGCATCGCACAACTTGTCCTGGCCGCCATTGGAAACGGATTCCTGTCCGCGGCTTTTGCCCTGCTGGGACAATATTTCCTGGCGCAATCGCTGGGACTCGCCACCGCCCTGCACCTGCTGGAAATCTCCCGCCCCGAATTTCCGCTCCTGCAATATTTCCTGCGAAATGCGCCCGGCACCTACCAGCACAGTTTGCAGGTCGCCAACCTGGCCGAGCAGGCCGCCGAAGCCATCGGCGCGGACCAACTGCTGACCCGCGTCGGCGCGCTGTTCCACGACATTGGCAAAGCCAAAAACGCGGCCTTCTTCATCGAAAACCAGGCGCCCGGACAAATGAACACGCACCAGGATATCGAACCCGAAGAGGCCGCTGTCACCATCATCCGCCACGTTACCGACGGCGTGACGCTGGCGCACAAACACCGCCTGCCGCGCCGCATGGATGATTTCATCCTCGAACACCACGGCACCATGCTGACGCGTTACCAGTACAACCAGGCACTTCAAAAAACAGGCGATGCCGCAAAAATAGACCTCGAAAAATTCCGTTACCCCGGGCCGCGGCCGCGCTCGCGCGAAACCGCCATCCTGATGCTGGCCGACGGCGCCGAAGCCCGCGCCCGCGCCCAGTCTCCGCAGACCGACGAGGACATGCGCGCGCTCGTCCGCAGTGTCATCGAGTACGTCCAAAAGGAGGGGCAGTTGGACCACACCATGCTCACCCTGCGCGACCTGAACACCATCGTCGAGTCCTTCGTCACCACCCTGCGCGGTTCCTACCACCCGCGCATCCAGTACCCCGCGGCCGAGCCGCCGCTGGCCAGCGAACCCCTCGCCACCCTCCCGCGCAAGTAACCTTCCGTCATTGCGAGGAGGGTGCTCGCCTGCCCCGATGCTCTTACGGGGTCCCGACGAAGCAATCCCCGCGTCGTGAGGAGATTGCTTCGCAAGAACCGCTCGCAATGACGGAGCGAAAAAAATGATCCACCTCGAAACCGCCCTCGACATTCCCTTCGACCTCTCCCTGCTCGAACGGGCCGCCCGCGCCGCGCTGGATCACCAGTCCGCGGACGGCGACCTGACCCTCGTCCTGACCGACGACGAACAACTGCGCCTCCTCAACCGGGACTATCTGGGAGTCGACGCGCCGACCGACGTTTTGTCCTTCCCCGCCTCCGAAACCGACCCCGAGACGGGCGCGCCGTACCTGGGCGATATCCTGCTCTCGGTCTCCCGCGCGGCCGAACAAGCGCGCGCCGCCGGCCATCCCCTCGCGGACGAGGCGCGCCTGCTGGTCGTCCACGGCGTCCTGCACCTGCTCGGCCATGACCACACTGAGACGGATGAGAAGACGAAGATGTGGAAGGCGCAGGCGGAGATTTTGGAGAGCCTGGGGGTGAAAGGGATACAGGTAGAAAAGTAGACACGTACACAGGTACACACGGAAACAGGTAGACACGCAGTACGCAACAGGCAGCACGCAACTCCTAACCCGCATTCCGATGAAACAATTTTTCCTCTCCCGCCTCGCTTCCATCAGACATGCCTTTCATGGCTGGTGGTACGTTCTCCGCACCCAGCACAACGCGTGGATCCACGGAGTCGTTGCCACGGCTGTCGTCCTGCTCGGCCTGTGGTTGAAACTGCCCGTCCGCGATTGGGCGGCGCTGGTGCTGACCATCGCGATGGTCTTCACCGCCGAATTCATCAACACCGCCATCGAAGCCGTGGTGGATTTGGAGACTACCGAGCATCATCCGCTCGCCAAGGTAGGCAAGGATGTGGGCGCGGCCGCCGTCCTCATTGCCGCGCTGGCCGCGGTGCTGGTCGGCCTGCTCCTCCTCGGTCCGCCATTGTTGGTAAAGTTGAAAGAATTATATTAAACACGGAGACGACTGCCGTGTTTACAGGTTTTCCCCCAAAAAATGAGACCAAGAATCGGCCAGACCATCGTCACTTTGCCTGTCGAATACGGCAGGCCATCTGCGTTATAATGAGCAGGTAGTGGTAATCCAAGGAGGTTTTCCTGATGCGAAAAAGAAAAATACTCTGGCAAGCCTGTTTAGCAGTGACCTTCCTCACGTTCAGCGCCTGCGGCCCTTCCAGCGAGTCGCTCACGCCCACCATGGACGCGACGCTCATCTACACCCAGGCCGCGCAGACCGTAGCCGCGCAGTTCACGCAGACTTCGGCCGCGCAGACTGCCGCCGCGCCCACCATGACGAACACGCCCGCACCCACGCCGACCATTGCCGCCTCGTTTACACCCTTCGCCACCTCGCCCATTTTCACGCTTCCCGCCGGGACTTTTCAACTCACCCCCACCTTCTCCATCCTGCCCGTTCAGGCCACCCCCACCGGGCCGCTGTGCGATAATTCCGTCTACATCCGGGATATCGGCACGCCGGACGGTACCATCCTCAAACCCGGCGCGGCCTTTGCCAAAGGCTGGCTCATTCAAAACACCGGCATCTGCAACTGGAAAATAGGCTATCACCTCGTGCGCGTTGGCGGTAACACAGATTTTGGCGGCGCGACCTTTGTCATTCGCTCTGCAAGTGACGTTGTGCTGTCAGGCGCGATTGCCGAAATCTCCCTCAACCTGATCGCCCCAAAGACGCCCGGCGCCTACGAAGCCCGCTACCAGATGTATACCAATCTCGACATGCCCTTTGGCACTGGCATGACTGTTGCCGTTGAAGTCAAGAAATAAAGCCGGCCAGCCCGGCCCCATTCCACGGAGATTTTTATGAAACCAAAGTACATTAGTCTCACCATCCTGCTCGCCCTGTTGTTCGCGGCCTGCGCGCCCAAAGCGACTCCCATGCCCACGCCCGATATCAGCGCCATCTCCACCGCCGCGGCAAAAACCGTCATTGCCGAAATTTCCGCCACCGCGGCCGCGGCCGCCTCCCTCACGCCGCTGGCCAGCCCAACCTCGGAGCCATCCACCGAAGCGCCCACGGTCACAGTGACCATGACTGTGGGCGTGTTGACCACGCCCGGCATCATCGGCACCCCGCTGGGACTGTGCGCTGATGCTGTCTTCGTTTCAGATGTCACCGTCCCCGATGGTTCAGTCATGACTCCCGGACAGGAATTCCTCAAAACCTGGAAAGTCAGAAATACGGGTGACTGTACCTGGGGTGCGGGCTATACTATCGTTTATGGCGGTTATAACGATAAAATGAGCGGCGTACCTGCCGCCCTGTCCACCACCGTTATCCCAAACCA
Organism: uncultured Anaerolineaceae bacterium; assembly: GCA_964371065.1. GTDB lineage: Bacteria > Chloroflexota > Anaerolineae > Anaerolineales > Villigracilaceae > Denitrolinea. The sequence goes on from CAYJLS010000001.1 coordinate 8,153, forward strand.
GGAAGTGGATGTATCCGTTCAATTCAAAGCGCCCACCAAGGCCGGGGAATATTTAAGCGCCTGGCGCATGGCCAACCCAAGTGGTTACGCATTTGGGCAGTTCTTCTTTATCAAAATCGTTGTTCGCTAGTGACAGGCGCGCTCAAACAGTCCATTCTTAACGAAGCGCACCGGCTGGGATTTATCCTGGCCGGTGTGACGACTCCCGACCCGCCGCCGCATTTCCCCGCCTTTGAAAACTGGCTGGCGCAAGGCCGCCACGCCGACATGTCCTGGCTCGCCTCCGAACGCTCCCGCACCCGCCGCGCCGACCCCAAACAAATCCTCCCCGAATGTAAATCCATCCTCGTGCTGGCAACACCCTACAACCGCCCTCCCTCTTTGCCTCTTCAAAAAGAATCTTCGCGCCCTCCCTGGCACCGCCCGCCAGGGCAGGTGTCGCCTCTTCGCGGTGAAAAAAGCCTCGGCCAAATTGCCGCCTACGCCCTCGGCGAAGACTACCATCTCGTCCTCCCGCCGCGCCTGCAAACCATCGTCCAATTCATCGAAACACAGGTCGGCCACCCCGTCCCGAATCGTTATTACACCGACACCGGCCCCCTGCTCGAACGCGACCTCGCCCAGCGCGCCGGCCTCGGCTGGATCGGCAAAAACACCTGCCTCATCCACCCGCGCGCGGGCTCCTACTTCCTCCTCGCCGAAATTCTCCTCGACCTCCACCTCGATCCCGACCCGCCCTTTCCCACCGACCACTGCGGAACCTGCGCGCGTTGCCTCGAAGCCTGTCCCACCGACGCCATCCTGCCCGACCGCACCCTCGACGCCAAACGTTGCATCTCCTACCTTACCATCGAAAACAAAGCCGACACCCCCGCCGAACTGCGCCCGCTCATGCAGGACTGGATTTTCGGATGCGACATTTGCCAGACGGTCTGCCCGTGGAACCGCTTTGCCGCGCCCGAGGGCGACGCCTCATTCGGACCTCGAAGCGGGTCCGCCCGCCCGGACCTGGTCCACACCCTCGCGTTGACTCCCGCATCCTTCCGCCGACAGTTTGCGCGCACTCCCCTCCAGCGCGCCAAGCGCCGCGGCCTGCTCCGCAACGCGGCCGTTGCTCTCGGCAACCTCGGCGACGAACGCACCCTGCCTGCCCTCGAAAAAGCCCTCGACGATCCCGAACCAATGGTGCGCGAACATGCGAGATGGGCGATGGAACGAATCAACGAATCAGCGATTCAGCGATTCGGCAAGTCAGCAAATCGAAAATCGCAAATCTAAAATCTGAAATGAACAAACTCCTGCTCGCCACCAACAACCAGGGCAAACTGCGTGAACTGCGCGCCATTCTTGCAGGCCTGCCGCTCGAACTCGTCATCCCCGCGGACATCCGCCTCGAACTCGATGTCCCCGAAGACGGCCTCACCTACGCCGGGAACGCCGCCAAAAAAGCCCTGGCCTTCGCGCGCGCCAGCGGACTGACCGCCCTCGCCGACGACTCCGGCCTCGAAGTGGAGGCGCTCGACGGCGCGCCGGGACTCTATTCTGCGCGTTATTCCGCCAAACCCGGCGCGTCCGATGCCGACCGCCGCGCGTTCCTCCTGCAAAACCTGCGCGGCCAGCCGCGTCCGTGGGCCGCGCGCTTCCGGGCGACGGTGGCCGTCGCGGGTCCCGAAGGAAACGTGCAAATCGTCGAGGGGACCTGCGAAGGCGAGATCATCCCCGAAGAGCGCGGCGCAGGTGGATTCGGCTATGATCCGATCTTCTTCCTTCCCGAACTTGGCAAGACAATGGCCGAACTGCCCGAGGAAACCAAAAACCGCCTGAGCCATCGGGCGCGGGCGGCGCAGGCGGCCAAGCCGATTTTGATGAGGTTGTTTGGTTTGTAGAACAAATTGCCAATTTGTTCTACTGCCCCGGCCGATAGGGAATTGAATCCGCGAACTCGGCGAGCGCGCCTGCCACGGCCTCCGGCTGTTCGAGCATGACCATGTGACCCGCGCCGGGGAAGGCGACCAGGCGCGCATTGCGAATGCGGTCGCGCAGGTGTTCGGAATATTTCACGGGAGTCAGACGGTCGTCCGCGCCGCACAGGATCAACGTGGGGACAGCGATTTCGCCGAGGCGTCCCATCACATCAAACTCGTTGCAGGCCAGAAAATCGCCGTGGATGACAGAGGGGCGGATCTCCGCCATCCTCTGCGCGGCCAGCTCTTTCAGCCGCGGATTACTCGAGGCGCTGAAAGCCCACTCGTTGATCAATTTGACTGCCGCGGGAAAGGTTGACTCGCCGGCTGTATCATCCAGGATTTGCGGCGCAACGCGCAGGCGCGCGCCGCTGCCCACCAGGCCGAGGCCGAGCACGCGTTTCGGAAAATCCAGTGCGAGCGTGAGGGCGATGGCGCTTCCCATCGAATGACCGATGAAGATCGCTGTATTCATGTGGTTCGCGTCGAGAAAATCCACAACGATGCGGGCGTAATCCGCGATGCTTTGGCAACCCACCCCGCCCGATTTTCCGTGGCCGGGCAGGTCGAGTGCGAAGATGCGCTGGCCGACGAGTCGGCGCACCTGCGGAGGCCAATGCAAATGCGTGCCTCCCGCGCCGTGGATGAATATCAGCGGCGGGCGCGAGGCGTTTTCCGTGCCGTGGGAAAAGGTAAAGATATTAGTTGAAGTTGACATGGACTTGGCGTAGCGGCGAGATATTATCCCGCCTTACTATTATTACAGCGCAAAGTTGCTATTCACATCTTGTTTTGGATGCAGTTGGACTGCATCCTGCTCGCAGTGCAACTGCTCGCGAACGGAAAACTGCCTGACCTTGCGCTGTAATGCTATTTGTGATGCAAACGGTCGGCGGCATCTTCCGTCAGCGGAATGTAGACTTGGACGCGTGTCCCCTTGCCCGGCGCGGAGTCGATATTGAGCCGTCCATTTACCAGTTCGGCGCGCTCCCGCAAATTGACCATGCCGAGACTGCCGCGCTGGTCGTAGGCCGTATCCACGGCCTGCACGTCGAACCCGATGCCGTTGTCGGCGATCTCGAGCAGGGCAATGCCGGGCTCCAGTTGCCCGAGGCGGATCGAGATGGTGGGCGCGTTGGCATGTTTGCGGGCATTGTTGACCGCCTCTTCAACAATGTAAAAGATGACGCCCTGTTTCCCCATTTCCAGTTGGTCGGCCAGTTTCGCTTCGACGTTGACGACCACGTTCTGGCTGAAGGTTTCGTTCATCTTTTCGGCCATGGCCTGCAACGCCGCGCCCAGTCCCTGCGACTCGAGGATGAGCGGGCGCAGGGTGAACAGCATGTGGCGGATTTCCTTGGAAGTACGATGCGCCAGTTCCTCGATCTTGACGAGTTCCTCGCTGGCGGAGGCGGGATTGCGTTCCAACATGCGCCGCGCCAGGTTGACGCGCATGGCCATCGCCGCGACAGACTGGGTGGGACCGTCGTGCAGGTCGCGCGCCAACTTCTTGCGCGCCTCCTCATGCACCTCCACCATGCGGTTCCTTTCCTCGACCAGGTCCTGGTACAGGCGCGCATTCTGGATGGCGACCACCGCCTGGCGTCCGATGATATCGAGCATGCTGGAGCGGTCGGTGTTGAAGTAATGCGGGTCGGGATGCGCGAACAGCATCACGCCGTAAACGTTGAATCCGCTGCGTAATGGGAAGCAATAGGCGGACGTGCAGGATCGCAAGGCCACGATGCGGCTTAGTTCGGGATCGTAACCGATGTCTGAGGAAAGTACCGGCTCGCCCTCATCGAACACCTTTTTGAGCAGGCCCTCCGCGCCCAGCAGGCTGACCTTCTGGTCTGCATTCGTGAAGCGCCGCGCCGAACCGATGCGGAGTTTGTCGCCCTTGAAGAGCAGCACCGCGCTGACCAGTTTTCCTGCGTCGCCCGCCTGCGGATCCGGGTTGAGGGCGGCGTCGCCCATGTCCAGCGCGGAATCGAGCACGCGTTTATAACTGAGCGTGGCGGTCAGCGTGGAAGTCAATTCGTAGATGGCGCGCATGCGTTCGCTTTCGATGTGCCATCTTCCTGCCTCCTCGCGCAGGCGTTTTTCGTGCATCCTCCGCAAATACATCACCAGCCGCCGCCCGAGAAATCCGAACAAAGCCCCCAGCGCCAGTGTAATCGCCGCGGAAATAATGAGCGGCGAAGTGAGGCCCAACGAATGCATTTGCAACCAGGCGCTGCCCCATTGAATCAGCGCAAAAAGAAAGGCAACCGCCAGCGTCCCCCAGAACTCAAAATATACCGAGGCGGTCAAAATCGGCAGGATGGATGCCCACGCAGCCGGTCCCGCCAGGCCGCCCTGCAAAAAGAAAAAAATCGCCGTGAACACAAAATCCACGCCCAGGCCGATCTGGCGATGGAACACCAGGCGCGCGTTCGTGGCCGCCAAAAAGGCCATCGCCACGTTCCACAGCGCCAGCACAATCACCGGCCAGGCCGCCGCCAGCGTCAAGCCCCCGCCCAGCGACAGCGAGACGAGCAGTCCCACCAGCGCGATCCAGCGCAGGGAAATGACAAACCAATCGGCAGTGTAGGGTGAATCAAACGTACGCATGGGCTTATGATACTCGAAAACCGTTCATCGGGATTTTGACGGACGTTACAGGTAAATTACGATTTAGACGGGATACCCCATTTTTTCGAGCGCGGCGCCAAACCGTTCAGCCATGACCTTTTGCTGGTCCGCGCCATATGACTCGCGGAAGCGGCCGATCTTGCCCTTGTAAAAATGCAGACCCTGCTGGCCGTCCCCCGCGCCCGGACGATACTGCTCGATCACTTTCTGGACGCTTCGACCCTTCGACAGGCTCAGGACAACGCTTCGCTCAGCACTAGCCTCGGGCTGGTCGCTGTTTAATTTGAGGAATCTCACCAGACGGTCCGCCTCGCGGTCGTAATCCGTCAGCAAGTCTTCGTAGCGGGCGATGAGCGGCGTCTTCTCGCGCATCCATTTTTCCCAGATGCGGACGTATTCGGCCATGAAGTCGAGCGTCTGCTGGAAATCGGTGAGATGCGAAAAGGCGTTGGGACGTCCCTTTTCGATGGCGCGCTGGCCGAAGTCAAAGGCGGAGAGCATGGCATCGCGCGGGTCGCGGTAGATGTAGGTGACGCGCAGCAGGCCGATCGCTTCGAGCAGGCGCGACCCGCCCGAAGGTCCCGCGTGAGCCTTGATGACGAAGGTATTGCCCGCCAGCGCGGGGACGGTCACCAGCGCCAATCGCCGCGCGGACAGGACTCCGATATTGCAGTTCACCTCGGTCAATATTTTTTGCAGGCGGTATTTCTCGCGGATGTCGCGCGCGTCGGCGCAGCCCGTCGTCGCCATCAAATCGTGGATGAGGTTGTAGTGCCAGCCCGATCCGGCGCGCGGCATTCCGACAGATAGAACGATCATGAATTCTCCTTAACCAAAATTCCCGCCAGGATGCCGGGGATGATCCAGATATTCGGCGTGGCGAATGAATCCTGGGTCACATTATATAAGGCAATCGCCAGCCAGGCAAAAAGCCCGGCGATGCCGAGGAAGCGGAGGAAGCCACTGCGTTGCAAATGCAAGAGGGAATCAGCCAGCGTGGAAAATAAAAATACAAAAAACAAAACGAATCCAACCAACCCTGTTTCAGCCAGCAGGCGCACGTACAGATTTTTTGGATTCGGGAACAGCCGGCTTTGCGGATTCAGTTGTTTTGCAACTTCCGGCACGGTGGTCAATGTCCAATCGGGAAGATTGCCGTAGATCCAAAAGCCGCTGGCGCCGAGTCCCACGCCCGTGATGGGATGCTCGTCATACGCGGCCAGCGCGCCCGCGGCGTAGGCGCTGCGCCCGCCCGCGTTGATGTCAACGAGGTATTCGCTCAGGTTTTTGGCGGAGCTATCCCACAGGCGGCGGAAATAATTCTTCTGCCCGAGGAACAACGCCGCGCCCGCCAACGTGCCGAGCAGCGCGGCGATCATGGCCACGCGCAACAGCCAGCCGCGGTGGAATCCGCCGAAGAACCAGTTCGAGGCGACGCGCAGGTGGGCGCGTCCGACCAGCAGGAAGGTCAGCCCCGAGACGCCGAGTCCGATCAGGATGCCGCCGCGCGAGTAGGTGGCTAAAAGCGTCAGCGCGGAAAATGCCAGTAAAACAGGTTCCAGCCACATCGTCCGCGTGAGGCGGGTTTTTGTCAAGAGCGCCGCGAACAGGATCGGCAGGTACAACGTCACGATCTGTCCCGCGAGCCAGGCGGGCTCGTAGGCCAGCCCCGAAATGCGGTTGGTGCGGACGAGTTCGCGCACCGAGAAGGCCAACTGCCAGTGCGTGACCATTTCCTTTTCGAGCAGGGGGGTGTAAAACGTGACGGCTTGCAGGGCGCTCCAGGCCAGGTCGAGGCCGAGGCCTGCGAGCATCCAGCGGAACGTAAATTTGACTTCGGCCTCGTCGCGGTTCATCCACGCGGCGGAGAGGAAGAAGGCCAGCCCGATGGCGAGCGTGACGAGGGCGCGGAGGGCGCGGTCAAGATAATCCTGCCCGCGCAGGGGGAGCGGGGCGATCAGGACGCCGAGGCTGGTGACTGCGAACGCGGCGGCCGCGAACAACCCCAGCAGGAGGGCGCTCCCCGTCCACGGAAAGGGGTGCTGGCGGCGGATGGCCTGGATGAGCAGAACCGGCAACAGCAACGCCAGCGGGTACAACGCCAGCGGGCGGACGAGGGCGCCATCGCCGAGGAAGGGGAACCAGCGAAAACTTGTGACGGGCAGGGAGACCAGCGCCGCGGCCCAAAGAAAGCGCGTGACGCGATTTAAGTCTTTCATCTTTCGTCTTTCTTTTTCGCCCCAAAGTTAAAAAACAAAAAGACAAAAGCCCCGAGGAACCAGGCAGCAAGCGTTCCCGCCAACAAATACGCGCTGAACGGAACACTGCGTCCTTTGGGCAGGTTGGCAGACTCGGTGACTTCAATTTTGATGAAGGCGTTCAGTCCCTCCTGCGCGCGGACGTTGGCCTGCGCGGCCTCTGCAAAGGCCTGCGCCCAGGTGGACGCCAGCGCCTCGGCGCGTTTTGCATCCTCATCATCGGCGTAAAAATGCCAGCCGGCTTCAGCAGGTTGGCTGAGTCCCAGTTTGCCCTCGCGTAATTCGCGGACGGTTACTGCGCCGTCTGCCCCTGCCACAACCTGCATCACCGCGTCGGACCAGGCAACTCGTTCCAGTTTCCGCGACTCGCGCTCGAGGTAATAGAACTGCTCACGGTCGGTCTCCTGCGGCCAGGCCTGTTCGAGGTTGAAGTCCACGTTGACGGTGGCACGCGCCCGATAGGGCGGCGGGACGATGAAATAAATCGCGGCGCCGAGCAACGCGCCGAGCAGGGCGGCCAGCAACCAGAAGCGCCAGGCGCGCAGGAGGCGGATTACGTCAGCGAGGGAGGGGGAAGAAAAGATGAAAGATGAAAGATGAAAGATGAAGGGCATGGGATGGGAGGTGATGTCGCGTAGTTACGTAGTTTGATAGTTGCGTAGTTTCGTAGTTCCGTGTGTACCTGTGTACGTATATACCTGTGTACCCGTTCACGGTTTTCCTTGCGCGCAATTATACGCCAGAGTATCCATGAACGAAGTACCCCCTGGACATCCTGTCGCTGGGGAATTCCGCGAGGATAACTTGAACAATACAACACAGATCATTAAACCAATGAAGTTTGGGCGTGGTTCAGAAACCCAGAAAGTTAGATTGACACTTTGATTTACACTTCGGCAAATTTTTGACAACCACCTGGCATGAACCGCCATTCGCAGCGGCTTTTGCCGCGTTGGTTTCGTGGTCAACGGATGGGGAAACGGACACCTGCGGTGGGTGCAGGTGTCCGTTTTATATCCGTTGACCATTATCAGCTGGCAGAATTGGCCTCGCGCGGCGATAGGCTAAATGATCGCCAGTTTTTGGAAGTCGCGCTGAAAAACTGTCAAGGATGATTTTGAAAGTGTCAATCTTACTTGAACCACGCCGAAGTTTGTTTCCTCCCCCAGGTGGGGGTATAGCGCAAAACTCTCGGTGGCTTTTTGCCAAAAACCAAAAAGCGGCTGTTTTGTGGATGCGGCTGTCATTCTTTTATACAACCCGGCTACGCAGGCATTGGAGTACACCACAGGGCGCGGCTTTCGCACAGAGTCCCTGCAACACACACGCCTGCCGCTGGGGGAAGGTTACGCTGGCCGGGCAGCGTTGGCGCGCCAAATGATACACATTCCAGACCTTCAGGGAAGGAGGACTGATTTTCTGCGTTCGCCCACATTCTTTCAGGAGGGTTTTATCTCTTATTTTGGTATTCCCCTGATAGCCAAAGGCGAGATCAAGGGCGTGCTGGAGGTTTTCCATCGCGCCGCTTTCGAGGCGGAAACCGAATGGCTGAATTTTCTTGAAACGCTAGCCGGGCAAACGGCAATCGCGATTGACAATGCGGCTTTATTCAAAGGTCTGCAACTTTCGAATATTGAACTAACCATGGCCTATGATGCCACCATCGAAGGCTGGTCACGCGCCATGGATTTGCGCGACAAAGAGACCGAAGGCCACACCCAGCGCGTGACCGAGATGAGCCAGCGCCTGGCGCGCGCCATGCGGATAAACGAAGCAGAACTGGTCAACATGCGGTGGGGAGCATTGCTCCATGACATTGGCAAAATGGGCGTCTCGGACGGGATCCTACACAAACCCGGCCCTCTGACAGACGAAGAATGGGTGGCGATGAAAAAGCACCCAACCTTTGCCTACGAGATGCTTGCCCCCATTTCTTATTTGCATGCTGCACTCGACATCCCGTATTGTCATCATGAAAAATGGGACGGCTCCGGCTACCCGCGCGGCTTGAAAGGTGAGCAAATCCCGCTGGCGGCGCGCATTTTTGCAGTGGTGGATGTGTGGGATGCGCTGACATCAGACCGCCCTTACCGCCCCGCCTGGACAAAAGAAAAAGTGCGGGAATATATCCGCAGCTCATCAGGAACGCACTTTGATCCGCAGGTGGTGGATGTATTCATGCAGATCCTAAATTAAATTTGAGACCTCCCCCAACCACCTGTCCAAATTGCATTCTGCGCAATTTGGACAGGGAGAGGGGTTACTTAAAAATAGATGGCAGGTAGAGCCAGTGCGAGGAATCGGCCTGACAGCGCAGGATCGTGACCTTATTGTCCGATGGGCGGCCCACGACAATCCTGAATCCTGTGGTCATCCAGTTTGAGGTTTTCATAGAAGTTTCTCCATCAAAATAGCCACGCAACCAACTACCGAACTAACTTGACCCTCATCACCAGCCGATCTTTTGCGCCGAAGCGATATTTGTATTCCTCGTTGCCGCGCATGAAATCGAACTCGGAGCGTCCATGCTCGCAGGCCCATTGCAGGCTGTGGGACAGCAGAACCCAGCCGGGGGACAGTTCTATGAAGTCGCGGTTGACTCCCGAATTGTAGCCCCACAACCGGTCCCCGTAATCGAAGTTGAAAGACCCCGCGGCTTTTTGCCCGCCGACCTCCAGGAAGGCCAGCCACAGCCAGCCGCCGCGCAGCGCCGTGCGCGCGGTGGCGAGCATTTGACGGCGCATCGGCTCGGTCAGGAATTTCTCCTTGGCGGGGTCCTGCGTCATCAGCGCGAAGAACCCGTCCATTTCGGCATCGAGTGTGGACTCGTCCTCGACGATGTACCAGCGCACAGGGATTTCGTGTTCGGCGGCGCGGCGTAACTTGCGCCTGATCTCGTGGCGCTGTTTCTTGTCAATGCCCGCGAGATAAGTTTCGAAGTCCGCGGGCAGGGGGATGTAGGGCGCGGGCTGGTAGACTTCGCGCGTGAACGTCCAGCCGCGGGCCGCAGATTCCGCTTCGAGGGCGGGGAGGCTGGGAGAGGCTTCGGGGAGGTTAACCCAATCGAGGGCGCGCCAACTCAAAGTCCCGCGTGAGGCGAGGAAGTCGAGCAATCCGCTCACAAAGCGCGGCAGGTCCGCCGGGCGGACGATCAAATCCAGATAGTCGGAAATCTCAATCGAGCCGAGCAACATCAATGCGGACAGGCCGTCGCGATTCATCGTCTGGAACAACGGCGCAATCCCGACAAGGCGCTCGTTTTCGCGCGCCGTGACGACGACCAGTTCGGCCTGCGGCCATTCGCCGCCACCGAGAGTCTGCCACCAATCGCGCAGATATTCGAAGCGCAGGAAAGGCGCGTCGGTGACGCTTTCCGCCAGCATGGCGTTCCACTCGTCCGCCAGCGGCGCGAGGCTTTCAAATTGCGTGTGTAGGGTGAATTCCATGAGATTCCCAAAGAAAGGAGAGGGGTGAATAAATTTTACCAGTATAATGATGGAGACTTTTCGCAAGTTCTTACATCGTGGTGAAAACGTGCCGATTGACCTGAACATCCTCAGCCTATATCGCCTGAACGGACAGGAACAAAACAGCCTGCCCGGCCTGGCGGCGTTTGCACCGCCCCGCAAAGCGGCTCGCGGCCGCGAGCGCGAGCCTCTATTCGTCTCGCTCCTGCTCAATGGCAATACACCCTTTGCCGCGGCAGAGTATGACAAGCTGACCGGCGACGCGGCGGCCGCATTCCACGGTACGCACGGTGCGCTCACCTCTGCCCTGCGCGCCGCGGCCGAGTCCATCAACCGCGCATTGCTCGAGCGCAACTTGTCCACCACCGGGCGCGGGCAATATGCCATCGGCTGGCTCACCCTGGCGATCCTGCGCGAGTCCCAACTCACCATTTTGCAATGCGGCCCCACGCACGTGCTTTCATTCAGCGGCGGCGTCCCCCGCCACCTGTACGACCCCGCGCTCTCCGGCAAAGGCCTCGGCCTCAGCCAGGGCATCAGCCAGTTTTTTTCGCAGATTCAACTCCAGCCCGGCGACCGCCTGCTGGTCTGCCCGAAACTGCCGCCCGCCTGGGAAAACGTACTCGGCTCGGACCGCGGCCTGCCCGCGCTCGAGTCCACGCGCAAGCGCATGTTGGCGCTGGTGGAAGGCGACGTGAGCGGCGCGCTTATCCAGGCGACAGAGGGGACGGGGGACATGCTCCTCTCCAGATCGGATGGAACTCCGCCGCCTCCCCCGCCCAAGCCGGTTGACGTCTCCCCGGCCGTTGATTCAGCCCCGGCTTTTATCCCGTCCCCCCCCGCGCGTAGAGACGTTGCACGCAACGTCTCTACGGCCGCGCACGTGGTGGGCCGCCCGCGCGAGGACCAGCCGTCCGCCTACGCCATTCCGCCCGAGCCCGCGCAGGACGATGAGATGCTGGTGGAGCAATTGGCCTCGGCCGCCATGGCGCGGCAATTCCCGCCCTCCATCCCGCGCGCCAAACCCAACGAACCTGAACTGGAATCCATCCCCGAAGCGGACGACGAGGCAGAACCCGAATTCGAGGCAGTGGACACCACGTCCGCCGCGCCGCGCCGTTCGCCCGAGGAAATCGCCTTGCGCCACGCGGAGGGGAATCGTCAGGCGGCGCGCGCCGCGGTCAGCGGGATCCAGGCCTGGCGTCGCGTGACCGAACAGGCCGGGGCGCGCCTCCGCAAGTTCCTGCCGAATCTCCTGCCCGGCGGCGAATCCGATATCTCCCTGCCCGTCCCGGCCATGGCGTTCATTTCCATTCTCGTCCCGCTGCTGGTGGTGACGATTGCCATTGTGGTTTATATGCGTTTTGGGGTCAGTTCGCAGTATGACATGTACATTACGCAAGCGCAAACCCTGCGGTCCCAGGCCATGAACGAAACCGATCCCGTGCGCCGGCGCGAGGCGTGGAACAACGTGCTTCAGCGCGTGGCGCTGGCGGAAAAGTATAACGTCACCGGCGATACCCAGTCCATGCGGCAGGAAGCGCAGGCGCAGCTGGACGCCTTGCTGGGCGTGTCGCGCTTGCATTTCAGTCCCATTTTCAGCGCGGGTGCGGGCGCGGAGATCAGCCGCATGGCGGCCAGCGACACCGACCTGTTCATGCTCGACGCGGTGAAGGGAAACATCCTGCGCGCCGCAGTGACCGGGCGCGGCTATGAACTGGACGCCGCCTTTGATTGCCGGCCCGGCGTATACGGCAATATCACCGTCGGCCCGCTGGTGGATTTGCTGATCCTGCCCAAGTCGAACATGCTCAATTCCTCGACGCTGGGCGTGGACGCGGCGGGCAATTTATTGTATTGCGCGCCCGGGCAGACGCCGCGTGCGCTCACGCTGACCCCGCCAGGCACCAACTGGGGGCGCGTCGTCGCGGTGGCGCTGGACAGCAACAAATTGTACGTGCTGGACGCGCCCGCGCGGGCGGTCTGGATCTACAACGGCAAACAAGATGCCGTCACGCAGGAGGAGATGGACACTTTCGAGGATGCGCCCTACATCTTTTTCGGCATCCAGATCCCGGAGATCCAGGACGCGATTGACATTGCGGTCAGCGGCGATGAGTTATTTCTCCTGCATGCGGATGGGCGGCTCACCTATTGCATGTACAGCCGCATTGACGATGTTCCCACCCGCTGTGACTCGCCGGTAAAATTGTTGAACCGTTTCCCGGCCTACGGGGATACGGATGTTTTCTCGCTGGCGCATTTCACGCAGATGACCTGGACCGGCATGCCCGATTCGACCCTGTTCCTGCTGGACGCGGACGGCCAGTCGGTGTACCGCCTGAGTTCGCGGGGGTTTGAGTTGCAGGGTATTCTGGGCGCGGCCTCCGGGGCTTTGCCTTCCGGTCAGTTGGGCGCGATGACCACCAGCCCGAGCCACATCCTGTACCTGGCGCGCGGCGACCAGGTCTACGTCACGAACGACGCGCCGTAAAGCGAGATACTATCTCGCTTTACGGTTTTGATGCACCAAAGGAGCGCACGATGTCCAACTCTTCCGGCAATTTCATCGGTTCCCTGCTGGCGTTCATCTCCTCCCTGTTTGGGAAGAAACAACCCACCCCCGTTCCGGTCACACCTGCGGGCATCCCCGACAGCCCGGATGAGGTGGCGCCCCTCACCACCAGCAAGGTGATGACCATCGTCTACGACCCGACCATGAACGACGGCCAGAAACTTTCGCAGAAGATGGGCTGGCACCGCCCGGATGACCTGGTGACCGCCTGCGCGGCCGACATCCTGACATGCAGCCACGGGATGGCGCGCTACCAGATCGTCCAGCGCGTCGCGGCGGACGAATTCCCCGTAAAAGTGGACGGCTACCGCTACACCCCGCAGGCCTACCTGGACGTTCTGCGCGGCGCGGCCCAACCGCACGTTCCGGCGGATGCGGACTACGCCGACATCCTGGCGCGTTTCAATATCCTGTCCAAAATTTCCAGCGGTGAAATTGACGAAGTATGGATCTTCAACTTTCCGCACGCCGGCTTTTACGAATCGATCATGGGTGGGGCGGGCGCGTTCTGGTGCAATGCGCCGCCGCTCAAAAACACCGCCCAGTGCGCCCGCCGTTTCGTGCTGATGGGATTCAGTTACGAGCGTTACGTCGGCGAGATGCTCGAATCCTTCGGCCACCGCACGGAATCGATCATGGCAAAGACTTTTGAAAAACTCAGCGGCGAGGCCAACCTGTGGACGCGCTTCATCCGCTACGACAAGTCCGCGCCGGGCCAGGCCGCCTGCGGCAACATCCATTATGCGCCCAACAGCCAGCGCGACTACGACTGGAACAATCCCGCCGCCGTCCCCAGCGAATGCTACGATTGGCAACTCAACTTCCCAAATTTGAAGGGCGATGTCCGCGCCGTCACCGCCGCGGAGTGGGGCAGCGGCGACATCCGCCTGCATCACCAGTGGTGGCTGACCCGCATCCCGCACGCGGCGGGACGCAAAAACGGCGTCCACAACGATTGGTGGCAATATATTATTGATCCGAACAAAGTCAATGTTTAAATTAGAACTGTCGGCATGCAGGAGCGCCGCGACCTAGGCGGCGCGGCGCTCCTGCGCTTTTACGGACAGAAATGTTTGCAAATTTAATTGGCGACTGTTCTTGATTCGTAGTACAGAGTGGCTGTAAGGCTTAAAATATTGCCAAAGGAAAAATGACTTTCCTAAACGAACCCCCCAACACATTCGAACTGGTACCCCTGGCGCTTTATATTATCGCCGCGCTCTATACCTTGTTGGGGATTTATACGCTTCGGCACAGGGCGCAAGGGGCGACCGCCTCTTATTTGGCATGGATAATGCTCGCCATGGCCTGGTGGTCGGCCAGTTACGCCGTGGAAATTCACGTTCCAGAATTAAACGCCAAATTCTTTTGGGTCAAAATCGAATACCCGGCCGTCGCCTCCATTCCGGTCTTCTGGTTGTTTTTCATCCTGGAATATATCGGACAGTCCGCGCTGCTCACCCGCCGCAATAAAATACTCCTGGCGTTGATCCCCTCGCTCATCATTTTAGCGGTGTGGACGAACGATTTCCACCACCTTGTTTACACCGAAGGGTCCTATCTCCAAACCACCGGAGGCTTGACCCTGCTCGTCGCGGACCACGGCCCGCTATTCTTGCTCTACCTCATTTACTCCTATCTGCTCCTGGGGGTCGGCAGTACGCTCCTTCTGGTTCAAACCTTCCGCTTATCCTCCCTGTTCCGCTCCCAGGCGCTGGCAATCCTGCTGGCGGTTATCTCGCCCTGGATCGGGAGCGCCATCTACGTGGCCGGACTTTCTCCGATCCCCGGTCTGGATCTTACGCCATTCGCGTTCATCCCAACGGGAGTCATCCTGGCGTGGGCCATCACGCGCCGCCAATTGCTACAGGTGATCCCTCCCGCGCAGAATGCCATCCTGCAAAGCCTGCGGGATGGCGTGGTTTTGCTGGATGCCCGACGGCGCGTCCTGTACATGAACCGCGCTGCAGGGGATATTCTCGAACAGCATGCCGACCGGACGCTGGGCCAGCCGGTTGAGTTGGTCTACGGAAAGTGCGCCCCAATCATCGTGCTCTTGCTCGGAAGGGAAGAACAACAGACGGAACTCACGCTGGAAGTGGAAGGGGAAACGCGTTACTTTGAAATACGAATCTCTCCCAGTAATTTTACCGAAAAAGAACGCGCTTCGGAAACGCCTTCCCACCTCATTATTTTTCACGACATCACAAACAGGAAACAGACGCAGGCCGCCCTGAAATATCGCGAAGCGATCCTGCAAGCCGTTAGCCTGGCCGCCGAAATGTTCCTGAAATCGGCTTCCTGGGAACAGAATATCCAGGAGGTTTTGGAACGCCTGGGCGAGGCCGCCGAAGTGAGCCGTGTGTATATTTTCGAACGCCGTCTTTCAGAGACGGGCGTTTCCCTCGTCAGCCAGCAATACGAGTGGGCGCGGACAGGCATCCCGCCGCAAATTGACAACCCCGACCTGCAAAACCTGGACTGGCGCGCCGCGGGCTACGTGCGCTGGGAGGATGCCTTCGAACAGCGCCGGGTTATTTTCGGAGCGGTGCGCGAATTTCCCGAGTCGGAAAGGGAACTGCTCACCGCGCAGGACATCCTGTCCATCGTTGTCATGCCGGTCTTCATCGAAGACGACCTGTGGGGTTTCATCGGCTTCGATGAATGCGTCCATGAACGCCACTGGAGCGAAGCCGAACTGGACGCCTTGCGCGCCGCGGCCGATATCTTCGGCGCGGCCCTGACGCGCCGCAACGTGGAAAGACGCCTGCTCAATCGCCAGCGGTCGCAAAACCTTCTGCAGGAGATCATCCGCGCCGCGCTGGGCAAGGGTGAACTCCAGGAAATGGGACTTTTCCTCGTGGACCACCTGGGAAGCCTGATCGGGGCCGACCATTGTTTTCTCGCCCTATGGGATGAGGCCGATGGACACACCATTCCATTGGCCGCCTACGGCGTATCGAATGAACTGTATCGTGAAAGGAAGTTTCAGCCCGGAGAGAAAAACCTCACCGCCTCCGCCCTCGAAGCCGGGCGCCTGCTCATCGTGGACGATGCGCAAGATTCTCCCTACGTCAGCCTTCCCCTCGCCAGGTTATTCGGCACCCGCTCTATTCTCGCCATCCCGATGATCTCGAACGAGAAGAAACTGGGCGCGGTGCTGCTTGGCTTCGTTGCGCCGCACCGCTTCACCCCTGAGGAAATCATCGTCAGCGAGCAGGCCGCCGACCTGGTGGCGCTGGCCCTCGCCAAATTCCAGGCCGTGGAGCAGGCCGAGCGCCGCGCCGAGGAAGCCGAAACCCTGCGCCGCGCCGGGGTCGCCATTTCCGAAACCCTCAACCTGGAGGAAGCCACCACGCGCCTGCTCGAACAACTGGCCTACGTGGTGCCGCACGACAGCGCTTCCGTACAGCTGTTGAAGGACGGCGAATTGGAGATCATTGCCTGTGAGGGTTGGAGCGACCCCGCCTCCGTCATCGGTGTACGCTTCCCCATCCCCGGAAACAACCCCAATACCATCGTGCTCGAAACTCGCAAGCCCTACTTTCTCAACGAACCTGGAGACACCTATTCAACATTTCGCGATTCCCCGCAGGCCGCGCACATCCACTCCTGGCTGGGTGTGCCGCTCATCCTCCGTAACCAGGTCATCGGCCTGCTGGCGATTGACAGCCGCGAGACTAACCACTTCACCGCCGACAACGCCGAACTGGTGACCGCCTTCGCCGGGCAGGTTGCAATCGCCATCGAAAACGCCCGCCTGTTCGACGAAGTCCAGCAACTGGCGATCACCGACGGGTTGACCGGCCTCTACAACCGCCGCTACTTCTTTGAACTGGCAAGATCCGAGTTTGAACGCGCCCGCCGTTACAAGCGCCATCTATCCGTCATAATCTTCGATATTGACCATTTCAAAAAGGTGAACGATACCTATGGGCACCCGGTTGGAGACCAGGTCCTGCGCGCCCTGGCCGCATTGTGTAAGGAGAAGTGGAGAGAAGGCGACCCGATCAGCCGTTACGGCGGCGAAGAATTCATCGCGCTGGTCGTCGAAGCCGATGCGAAGACCAGCCGCGCAGTGGCCGAACGCTTGCGGCGTGAAGTGGAAAAAATGGTCATCCCCAACCCGGATGGCGATGTTAAAATAACCATCAGCGTTGGAATTTCCGGACTGGATGAGAACATCCCCACCCTCGAATCCCTGGTCGCCCGCGCCGACCAGGCCATGTACATGGCAAAACACAAGGGACGCAACCGTGTCGCGGTCGGGAAATAAAAAGCGGCCTGTCGTTGTGAGATGTTTCCAGAAACCCGTTTTCTCGCCTCCGGCGGAAAACGGGTTTCTATCTCCACACCTGATACAGCCCCAGCCATCCTCCCTCTCCATCCGAATAAAACGTCTCCGCGATTTCAAAGCCGCTTTCGGTTGCCAGCGCGGACAACTCCTCCTCGCTAAACTGATGCACATACCGCAATCCCTCGCCGCCGCGCCGCCAGTCGAGCAGATGGTCGCCCGCATCCACGTCTGCCGCGGTGAGACCGATCCGTTCCCAGGGTTGGACGCGTCCGCGCAGTTTGTCGCTGTTCAGGAATTGCCAGTTGGAGTGGATGAATCGTCCGTTGGGCGCGAGCAGGTCGCGAATCGTTTTTAGAATTTCCAGCCGCAACTCTTTCGAGGGGATGTGATGCAACGTTGCAAAACAAGTGATAACGTTGAACGTTAAACATTCAACGTTCAACGCCCAATCGGAAGTCAAATCCACTTGCAGAAACCGCGCGGGAAACGAATCGGGGACGGCGGACGCGTCCGAAAGCAGGGACAGGCTAAAGTCGAGGCCGAGATACGGGGCGCGGTGGCCGCGCCTCGCCAGCGTCCGCGCTAGTTCGCCGTTGCCGCACCCGAGGTCCAGGATGGATTCGTCGCCGGTCAAAGTCCCCAGCAGGCGCGTCACGCCCGGTTGCAGTCTTTGGCGCGTGGCCGAAAAGTCCGCGCCGAAGCGTTCGTAAAAATCGCGGTTGAGCGCCAGCAGTCGTTGCGCGGTGGCTGAATCCATGCCGCGATTATAACGGGTATAATGCCAGCCTATGTCTTTTATTGATGAGATCCGCAAGCTTGCAGATGAGTTCGAGAGCAAGACCCCGCCGGAAATTTTGGAATGGGCGATCCGCGAGTACGGCGACGACATCGCCATGAGTTGTTCGTTCCAAACGCAATCCATGCCGCTGCTCCACATGGTCACGCGCCTCAAGCCCGACATCCGCATCTTCTTTCTCGACACGGGCTACCACTTTTGGGAGACGCTCGAATTCCGCGAGCGCATCCAGCACGAGTGGAACCTGAACGTAATTGACCTGCGCCGCGATCCGCGTTGGGACGCCTTTATTCGCCCGATCGTTCGCAGCCTGCCGCTCGACGACCCGAACTTGTGTTGTTACGTTCACAAGGTGCAACCGATGCAGAAAGCCGTGGACAGTGTGTGGGTGTGGATCTCGGGCATCCGCCGCGACCAGACCACGGAACGCGCCCATGCCAGGATTTTGGAATTGCAGGACGACGGCCTCATCAAAGTCAACCCCCTGCTAAACTGGACGAGCGCCGACGTGAATCGCTACGTCGCCGAACACAACCTGCCCGCGCATCCGCTGCTGGACAAGGGCTACCGCTCGATTGGATGCGCGCCCTGCACCGTGGCGGTCGGCGCCTCCGACTCGGATCGCGCGGGACGTTGGGCCGGTCGCGGCAAAACCGAGTGCGGCCTCCATACGGACATGTTCCGACAAAAAGACTATATCGTCATTAAGTAGTCGCGTGGTCTGGTGGTCGCGTAGTTCGTGTTGCGTAAAATATCGTTTGATTCAAAGTTCCGTAACATCCCGTCATTGCGAGCGTCCTGAGCGGAGGGTACTCCCGAAGTCGAAGGATGCGAAGCAATCCCCTGTTGCGAGGAGATTGCTTCGTCGGGAAGAGCGCCCTCCTCGCAATGACGGGTGGATTCGCTAATCGTAAATCGAAAATCGTAAATGTCCAAAGAATCCTGGCTCGCCGCCAACACCCTCACCCCCGATAAGATCGCCCTCGCCCGCCGCGTGGTGGATGAAATCCGCCGCGGACGTAACCTGGGCGACAGTCTGCGCGCCCACGCGCTGAAGTCCGGTGTGCTGGGAAAATCTTTTCTCGTGGCCGCCTACAACGAGATGGTCGCGGATGGGACTCTCGCGGCGGACGCGTCCCTGTTCGAGAAACTCCGTATGAAGCCCGTCCGCACACTTTCGGGTGTGACCACCGTCACGGTGCTGACCAAGCCCTATCCCTGCCCCGGCAAGTGCATCTTCTGTCCGACCGATGTCCGCATGCCCAAGAGTTACCTGCCCGATGAACCCGGCGCGATGCGCGGCGTGGAGCACAACTTCGACCCGTACGCGCAAGTCCGTTCGCGGCTGGCGCAATTGGAAACCCTCGGCCATCCCACCGACAAGATCGAACTGCTCATCCTCGGCGGGACGTGGAGTTCGTACAAGCGCGATTACCAGGAATGGTTCGTGGCGCGTTGTTTTGATGCGATGAATGAATCTAAACACGAAGGACACAAAGGTCACGAAGGGGAAACCGAAATCGCGGTAGATCTGCCTTCCGTTCAAACCGCGAATGAAATTGCCGCGCATCGTAACGTCGGCCTCGTCATCGAGACGCGTCCCGACGAGATCACACCCGACGAGTTGCGCTGGCTCCGTCATCTCGGCGTGACCAAAGTCCAACTCGGCGCGCAGAGTCTCGACGATCACATCCTCGAAATCAACCAGCGCGGGCATGACGCGGCGGCCACGCACCGCGCCGTGTCTCTGTTGCGCGCGGCGGGATTTAAAATCGTCCTGCACTGGATGCCGAACTTGCTGGGCGCAACGCCAAAATCGGACCGCGCCGATTTTGCAAAACTATGGGACGGTCTCTGCCCAGATGAAATAAAAATTTATCCCAACCAACTGCTTGCCAATGCGGAGTTGTACGACTACTGGCAACGCGGCGAGTTCCATCCCTACACCACGCAAGAACTCATTGACCTGATCGTGGATATCAAACCGGCCATCCCGCGCTACTGCCGCGTCAACCGCGTCATCCGCGACATCCCGTCCACGCACGTGGTCGAGGGGAATCGGCGCACGTCCCTGCGGCAGGATATCCACGCCGAGATGAAAAAGCGCGGGGTGCATTGCGAATGCGTCCGTTGCCGCGAAGTGCGCGGCAAGATCATTGCTCCCGCCTCCCTGCGACTCGATGACCTGATTTATTCAACCGACTCCGCCGAGGAACATTTCCTCTCCTTCGTCACGCCCGACGACAAACTGGCGGGCTTCATCCGTCTCTCGTTGCCCAACGCCGGCTCGCCCGCGACCGGTCTCGCGGATCTCGATGGCGCGGCGCTGATTCGCGAAGTCCACGTGTACGGTCAATCCCTCGCGGTCGGCGCGGACCGTGAAGGCTCCGCGCAACATGTCGGTCTCGGGACGCGCCTGCTGGCGGAAGCCGAAGCGATTGCGCGCGAACGCGGCTTCCGTCACATGGCGGTCATCTCTGCGGTGGGGACGCGCGGCTATTATCTCGAGCGCGGCTTCGAGCGCGGGGAATACTATCTGGTGAAATCTTTGCAGGAGGCAATCCCGAAGGATGAAAGGGTTGTAACTAATCCCGAAGGCGATGTGTTGAGCCTGTCGAAACAGATGCCATGATTGTAACGGAAGCGCATGCTCGGAACATAATCCCGAAGGGATGACAGGATTCGACCGAAAATGCCACCCCTTCGGGGTTGTGGGCAAACTGCTTCCCGGTCTACAATCAGATCACCCCTTCGGGGTTGAGAGCCATATTGTTCCCGCCCTTTTGAAACACACAGAAATTGAACGCATCGTTTGGATAAAGAAAGTAGAAACAAGCAACCTTGAACCTCTACCTCGAACTCTTCCTGACCTTCCTCAAGGTCAACCTGCTCAGCACCTCCGGCCCGGCTTCGGTGGGGTTGCTCTATTCCGAAGCGGTGGGGAAATTCGTCACCGAAGGCCAGTTCGTGCAGGCGGTGGGATTCGCCTCCGTCCTGCCCGGCTCGGACGCGTTGCAGATGGCCATGTACGTCGGCTATGCCGCGGCGGGCATCCCCGGCGGACTGGTGGCCCTGCTCGGCTCGATCCTTCCGCCCACGCTGTTGATCCTCGGCGTGGTCATGCTCCTGCACCGTATCCGCCGCGAGGCCTGGGTGGCGAGTTTTGTCGAAGGCCTGACGCCCGCCATTTCGATGGTCATTTTGTTCGCGGCCTGGAAAATTTTCCAGAAGGGCGGCGACACCGGCTGGCAAGGCTGGCTGATCGGCGCTCTGAGCCTGGCAGCGCTGTTGCTGAACGCGCCCGCGCGCATCGTGGTTGTGGTCGCGGCGCTGGTGGGAGTGTTCTTTTTATCATGAGCCGTCATCTGGCGATTGTCCCACACGGATGCTTCGCGAAAATCGCACTGACGATTGCAAAGTCCGCCTTCGTGGACTACTTTGAATTAGCCGACGAAGGTCGGCTTTGCACGCGTAGCCGCGACTTGAGTCGCCCCGCCAGATTGTCATGACCCAGCCCTCGAAATTTTCCGTCTGGTGGAAATTGCTGTGGATGTTCCTGAAGGTGAACCTGCTTTCGCCTTCGGGGCCTGCCTCGATTGGCCTGCTCTACAAGGAAGCGGTCGGCACGATCATGGACGAGGAACGCTTCGTCGAAGCGGTGGGATTTTCGAACATCCTGCCCGGCAGTGAGGCGCTCAAACTTGCCATGTTCGTGGGCTACGCCGCGGGCGGCATCCCCGGCGTGCTGACCGCCCTGCTCGGCGCGATCCTGCCGCCGACGGTGATGATGCTGGTGGTGGCCTTCGTGCTGGAACGATTCCAGCGCGAGAACTGGCTGAACGGTTTCGTGGCAGGCATGAGTCCGGCGGTGGCCGCGCTGATGGTCACCGTGGCGTGGGAACTCTCACGCGCCACGCGCTCCAAAAAAATTACGCGCCGATTCCTGATCATTGCCGCGTTGAGCGCGGTGGCGCTGTACCTCGAAGTCCCTTCGCCGCTCATCCTGGTCGGCGCGGGGATTTTGGGCGTTATCCTGTATCGGTAGGTGGATATGACTTCAGATATTCTGATCTTTACCAACGGACGCGCGACGACTCTCCCCGCCATCGAATACGGCGCCTGGCTGGGCGCTTCGCTGCGGACCCCGGTGCGGCTCGTCGGCCTCGACGAGTATCCGTCCCCCAGCCAAATTGACGAAGCGACTTATCCGCTCGAGAGGATCTTTGCGGAGGCGGTCGAGGCGTTCAAAAAGGCCGGGATCGCGTACCAACTCGAAGTCCAGCAGGGACACGCCGAGGAGGTCATCCCGCGCCGCGTCAAAGGGCTGGACGCGCTCGTCGTGCTGGGCCCGCTCGGTCGTCCGCCGTTGAAGCGGCTGTTGTCGGGGCGGTCGTTCCGCCACATCATGGAGCAGGTCGCCGCGCCGATTCTCTACGCGCCGAAGACGCGCCTGCCGCTCAAGCGCATGTTGGTCTGCCTGGGCGGACTCGGCTACGAAGTGACCGCCGAGAACGTCGCCGTGCAGTTGGCGCAGGCCGCGCAGGCCGAGGTGATCCTGCTGACGGTCGTCCCGCCGATTGACCTGGATTATCCCGAGGCGCGCCATGTGAGCGAAAACTGGGAGCATCTCGCGGATACGAATACGTTAACGGGGAAAAGTCTGCGCCAGGGATTGGAAACGGCCCGCGCGGCGGGGTTGCAGGCTTCGGTGAAGGTCCGCAACGGAAATGTGCTGGAGGAGATTCTCGCGGAAGTGGGGCAGGGGAATTACGATTTGCTGTGCATGGGCTCGCCCTACAGCAGTCATGCGTTGCGGCAGTTTTACACCCCCAACATCACCGCCGAGATCGCCGAGACTGACCTGGTGCCTGTGCTTACGGCGCGCTATATGCGGCCGGAATAATTTTTCACGAATTCCCTGCTTGCAAATTTCCCCAACGAAAATATAGCGAAACCGATGAAAAAGCCTGCGAAACCACAAATTCGCAGGCTTTTTCATCTTTCATCTTTCATCTTTTCTCACAACCCCGGCGTGTATTTCTGTTCCCATTCGGCGATCGCGGCGCGGATGACGGCTTGCACTTCGAGGTCGGTCACCTCGCTTACGCCCGCGAACTTCTGCGATCCAACCAGAACGATCACGCTTCCATCGGGCGATTCCAGCAATCGAATGGAACGCTCCGCCAGCGTGGTGAACGCCAGCCGCGCTTGCAGGATTTCATCAATCTGAGCAACGATGCTGAGCGGCGCGGCAAGTTTCTCTTCCTTTTTGGCGGGCGCTACAAGGGGAATAATGGGACTCGGCGCAATGGGAGGCGGCATCTGCATGACCGGGGCGGCAGGCGCAGGCCGCGGCACAGAAGTGGACGGGAGCGGCTGGGAGACCGGGGCAGAGGCGGCAGGCTTTCCCTCAATCCACGGGCGCATTACAGATAACAAAGCGATCAGTCGTTTGCGATTCGGCTCGGAGATGCGCAACGTATTCACCGGCTGATTATCCAGTTCAAGGTTGGGATGCTCGGCCAGGTCCAGCCATAGGCGTAGGATGGTCTTCCCCGGCACAGCAGGTTGCGCGGGCTGAGCGGCCGCGCGGGCGGCTTGCGACGCGGCGGCACGTTCGGCTTCCCCTTTGGCCTGGCGCACAGCCATCTCGGCCTTCTCCTCCGCCGCTTTGATCTTTTTATCGGCGCGCATTTTGGAATCGAAAAAGCCAATTGCCCAACCAATCAGCAGGGCCGCAAACCCAATAATGATTCGGATCATTCCTTCTGGCATATGCTACCTCTTTATTTGACATTTCGGGCAAACGTGTGTGCCGCGCTGCCCGACCACCAGGCGTTGAATCTTCGTCCCGCACACGGGACAGGCTTTTCCCTCGCGAGCATACACCCGAAAATAATTCTGGAACTCGCCGCCGCGATAGACCCAGTCTATGGACGCGCCGTTGCGGCGGATGCCTTCGTTCAATACGGCGCGGATCGCCTCATGCAGGCGTTCGGCCTGCTTCCGTTTCACCGAGTCCGACGCGGCCAGCGGATGCAGTCGCGCCCGGTGCAGGGCCTCGTCGGTGTAGATGTTGCCCAACCCGGCGAGAAACGCCTGGTCGAGCAGCAGGGGCTTCAACCGGCGATGGCGGCGGCGCAGGTTGTCGTACAGCCATCCCGGCGTGAATTCGTCCGAGAGCGGCTCCGGGCCGAGTTTGCCGATGACGGTTTCAGGGTCGTCTGTCAACCAGGTGCGGCCAAATTTGCGGGTGTCGCGAAATATCAATATTTTATCGCCGGAAAGAAACAATCTCAACCGGTCGTGTTTTTCAGGCGGGTTGTTTCCTTCTTTTATAAACAAATCGCCGCTCATGCGCAAGTGGACAAATAGGTTGAAAGTCGAAAGTCGAAGGTCGAGGAATTTGGCGCGCCGCCCCACTTCGAGAATCTTCTGCCCGCGAATCTGTTCCTTGAATTTCCGCGCGGAAGGACTCGCAATCGTCCGCGCCCAGCGTACGTCCGCGTCGAGGATCGTCGCGCCGACCAGTTCGGGGCGCAACGTCCGCGCGATGGTTTCCACTTCAGGGAGTTCTGGCATTCTGGTAATTGGTGATTGGTAATTGGTAATCAGGTACTGATGACTGATCACTGATCACTGATCACTGGTCACTGATCACTGATCGCTGCTCACTGCTCACTGGCACTTACTCGTTGAACATCTCTCCCACGCTGCGTCCCTCGTGGGCGCGGCGGATGACCTCGCCAATCAGGGAGGCCACCGACAGGATGGTGATCTTGTCTTCGAGATATTTCATCTTGTCGGCGGGGATCGGGACCGTGTCGGTGGTGATGATGCGCTTGATGGGCAGGGATGCCAGTAGTTGCGCGCCCTCGTCCGACAGGATGGCGTGGATAAAAGACAAATACACGTCTCGCGCGCCGTTCTGCTTGACGATGTTGACCGCCTGCGCGACGGAGCCGCCGGTGTCCACCTCGTCGTCCACGATGATCACGTCGCGGCCCTTCACGTCGCCGATCAGGGTCAGCGCCTCGGCGTGGGCGTCGTTGCCGATGCGCCGCTTTTCGATGAAGGCGATGGGTGTGTCCAGGTCGGCGGCGTAGTTGCGTCCCTTTTTGGCAAAGCCCAGGTCCGCCGCGACCACCACCGGGTCCGCGAGTTGCGGGCGCAGGGTCGCGTTGATATGTTTCGTCAGCATGTGCGAGGCGGTCAGCACGTCGCCGGGGATCGAGAAGAATCCCTGGATCTGTCCCGCGTGCGGGTCGAGAGTCATATAGCGGTCCGCGCCCGCCACCTCGATCATATCTGCCACGAGGCGGGCGGTGATGGGCACGCGCGGCTGGTCTTTTTTGTCCGAGCGGCCGTAGCATAGGTAAGGCACCACCGCCGTGATGCGCGCCGCCGAATCCAGCCGCAGGGTTTGGATCATAATGAGCAGTTCCATCAGGTTGTTGTGGACCGGCGAGGTCGTGGACTGGATGACGTACACATCCTGGCCGCGCACACTGCCGTGCAGTTTGACGAACAGGTTTTCGTTGGGGAACTCGACCACGTCACGCCCGCGCAGGGGACTTTCCAGATAGTCGGAAATTTTTTGCGCCAGCGCGGGCGATCCCGTCCCGGCGTAAAGTTTAATATCCCCGTATACTTTCATCTCGTGCAAATGATGGCTCATGGATTCTCCGTTTTGCGCGCTTCCCATTCCCGGCGCAGGATACTCATGAGATGAACGTCAATAAACTTGCCGCGCTTGAACACGGCTTCGCGCTGGGCGCCTTCGTGGACAAAGCCCGCCTTCTCGTAGGCGCGTTTGGCGCGCGGGTTATCGGCGTACACACTCAGGAAAATTCGATTCAGGTTCAGGGTCTCGAACCCGTGGCGCAGGAGCAATTCCACCGTCTCGGTGCCCAACCCATGATTCCACGCAGACTTGTCGCCGATCATGATACCGATCTCGGCAGAATGCGCCAGCGTGTCGAGGTTGAAAAATGTGCAATTGCCGATCAGCCGCCAGCTGTCCCCGGCGCGCACTTCGATGGCGAGTGGTTTCTCGTTCGGTTCGCGGCTCGAAGCGCGCTCGAACCACTTCTCCTCATCGGTCATGGACATCGGCAGGTACAGCGACAGCCCAAACGTCACCTCGGGATCGTTGACCCATTCGAAAAACTTCTTCACATCCTCGCGCTCCACCGCCCGCAGGCGGATGCGCCCACCGTAAATGATGCTCACTTGGGCCTCCCGTTCACTAACATTTGCGCCGCCTCCCAGGGCGAGAGACTGCGTTCGTAGACTTTCTGCAAGGCCGACTCAAACTTTCCGTTCGGGATTTCCGCGCGGAAACGCGCCAGCAACGCTTCGAGCAACAGCGCCTCCATCTCGGACCCGAGGCGGGCGCGCTCCCGAACGGCCCAGTCCCCGCTGAGGCGCAGATGCTCCGCGTGTTTGGCGATGGCCGCGGCCAGTTCCGCGATGCCCGTGCCTTCGGTTGCCACCGTCCGCTGGATGGGCGGGATCCACATTCCCGCCTCCACTTTAGATGGCGCGTCCACGGACATTTCCTGCCCATGGTGGAGGAAGACGTGCCGCGTCGGGTGCGCCAGTTCGAGCATGGACTTGAGCGCCCGCTCGGTATTCTCCACGCCGGGGCGGTCGGCCTTGTTGACGACCAGCACGTCCGCGATCTCGAGGATGCCGGCTTTGATGGCCTGGATGTCGTCGCCCATGCCGGGCGCTTCCACCACGATGGTGGTGTGCGCCAGGCGGGCAATGTCCACCTCGCTTTGTCCCGCGCCGACGGTTTCGATGATCACCACGTCGAAGCCCGCCGCGTCGAAGACCTGCGCCATGGCGGCGGTGGCCTGCGCCAGTCCGCCGAGTGAACCGCGCGTTGCCATCGAGCGGATGAACACGCCCGCGTCGCCTGCCAGGTCGCGCATGCGCACGCGATCTCCCAGCACCGCGCCGCCCGTGAACGGGCTGGAGGGGTCCACCGCCAGGATGGCGACGCGCTTGCCCTCGCCCCGAAAGTGGAGCGCCAACTGGTTTACCAGCGATGACTTGCCCGTGCCGGGCGCGCCGGTCACGCCGAGCAGGTGGGCTTTGCCGGTGTGCGGAAACAACTCCGCCAGCGCGGCGCGGCCATCCGGGGTGTCATTCTCCACCTGGGTCAGCAGGCGCGCCAGCGCGAGACGGTCATTCTTCAAAACGGATTTGGAGAGAGTCATGAGTCAACCATTACGCACTACGTACTACGTAATACGTATTGCGTAGTACGTAACTATTCCTTCACTGACTCGCGCACGTCGCGGATGATGTCTTCCGTGGACGCGCCGGGGCCGTAGATGCCGCTCACGCCCATTTCCATCAGGCGCGGCACATCCTCGTCCGGGACGATTCCGCCGATGAAGACGCGCACGCGTCCCTGCCCGTTGGCTTTGAGCAGTTCCAGCACGCGCGGCGCCAGCGCCATGTGCGCGCCGGATAGGATCGAAAGTCCCACCACATCCACATCCTCCTGCAAGGCCGCCTCCGCGATCATTTCGGGAGTCTGGCGCAGGCCGGTGTAGATGACTTCCATGCCCGCATCGCGCAGGGCGCGCGCCACCACTTTGGCGCCGCGGTCGTGCCCGTCCAGGCCGGGCTTGGCAACCAGCACGCGGATTTTCCGATCCTTTGTCGGACTCTGGGCAACGCCTTGCCCAGAATTTGTTTTTCGTTCGGTCATTGTGCCTCCGCTTGAAAATTCCAAGCGGATTATACTATACTGAAAATCAGGCATTACGCCGCCTCGAATCGTGCGGAGTCAAAAGTCTCCCGACTTTGGAGTCCGCAAAAATCTTCGCGGTTGGCGTAATTTTCCAAGTCGCACTCGTTCTTGAGAAGGGGACGTTTCCTCGGTCGAAAATTTACGATCCCACCAAAAGTGTTACGCAATATCGCGAAGCATCCCCGTGAGACGCAATACGCAACACGCATCTCCTATCTCGCAACTCCTATCACGTAACACGCCCCCTCCGCAACGACATTGTAATTTTTCGCCTATTTCAGCCAGCCCTTCATTAATGAATTGTGCTATACTTTTAATATGCAAACGCAGAGACCGCACTGGTCAGACTGGGCGAGTCAACTCCATCGCCTGAAACTCGACGCCATCGCCGCCTGGTTGCTCGAAGCAGGCGCGCCCGTCGTCCTGCTCGGCGCCCAGGCGCTTTTTGTCGCGCGTCCGTTTTTGGGAGCGCAAAGCGAGGCGCTCGCGCGTTTGCTCGAAGAGGAAGATGAAACGCGCGCCTTTGCCGCGTACCTGCGCGAGGAGGCCCTGCCATGACCCAGGCGCTCCCGCTCGGACTGGTCATTTTGGCCGCCGTTCTTTTGCTGGCATTAACTTTCATTAAACGGAAATCGCCCCCCGCCTTCCGCGAGATCGCGGCGTTGACGCGCCTGAAAAAGGCCGCGGGTCTGGCTGTCGAAGACGGGACCCGCCTCCACGTCTCGCTGGGACGCGGGGGGCTGGTCAGCCCGCGCGGCGCGGCCTCGTTGTCCGCGCTGGCGTTGTTGCGCCAGATCGGCGAGCAGACCTCCATCAGCGACCGGCCGCCCGTCGCCACCTCCGGCGACCCGGTGCTGGCCGCGCTTTCGCAGGATACGTTGCAGGCCGCCTGTCAGGCCGCGGGCGTGGACGAATTATTCCAACCCACGAGCGGACGCCTCGGCGGGCTGACCCCGTTTTCGTACGCGGCCGGGGCGATGACGGTGGCCCGCCAGGAGCAGGTCTCCACCGATGTGCTGATGGGCGATTTCGGCGCGGAGGTCGGCCTGCTGACCGAGGCCTCCGAACGCGAGAATTCCACGCTCATCGCCGCGACCAGTGAACCCTCCGCGCAGGCCATCCTGTTTGCATCCGCCACGGAGCCGCTGGTGGGCGAGGAATTGTTCGCGGCGCCCGCCTACATCGGCAATGACCCGGCCCAGCGCGCCAGTTTACAGGCGCAGGATATTTTGCGCTGGCTGATCATCCTGGCGTTGCTGGCGGCCGCGGGGTTGAAAATGGTGGGAATGATATGAAACGAAGTCCCGTTGCCGCGGCCATCGCCATCTCGGTGGGCCTGATCGTTTTGCTCGGAACTTTCGCGCGGATCCCGTTGCTTGTTGCGGTGCGGCTCGAACTGGTGCAATGGGCGGCGATCCTGGCGGGCGTGGCCGTGTTGGTGGGGATTGGTAATTTATTCAGCGTTCATTATCAAAAAGTGCGGTGCCGCGAGAAGGGCTGGTTCTACAGCCTCACCCTGCTCTTTGCCATGCTCGCGACCTTGCTGGTCGGCATGATTTTCGGCCCGTCCGGCGCGTGGATGCAGGCCGCGCTGGAAACCATCATTTTCCCTGTGGAAGCCTCGTTGATGGCGCTGTTGTCGGTCACGCTCCTCTACGCCAGCATCCGCCTCCTGCGCCGCCGCGCGGATTGGATGTCGGCGCTGTTTCTGGGGACTGTCGCGCTCACGCTCCTGGCCTCGGTCTCCCTGCCTGTGATTGGCGAGATTCCCATTTTAAGTGACTGGATCCGCCCCTGGCTGACGTATGGACTCGCGGCCGGCGGCGCGCGCGGGCTTTTGCTGGGGGTGGCGCTCGGCGCGTTGACCACCGGCCTGCGCGCCCTCTTCGCGCTGGATCGTCCCTACGGGGGGAAATAATGGCCGACCTGCTTTGCCCTCATTGCGGAATGCCCAACCCTCCCGGCCAGAATGTGTGTTCTTTCTGCCGCCAGCCGTTGCGCGCCCCGGAAGACAGCCAGCCCATTCGCCCGGGCGAGTTGCCGACGAAAAAGACCACCGCCGAACTGGAACCGGTCCTGCCCGACTGGCTGAAGGACGCGCGCGCAAACGCGCGCCGCGTGGACGCGGAAAATGCCGCCGAGCAAGCCCAAGCCGCGGTGGAACGCCCCGCGCCAAAAAAAGAGGAAGTCCCCGACTTGCTGGCCGGGTTGGAATCCGCCTCGCGCGAAGAACAGGATGACGAGATCCCCGAATGGATGCGCGGCGCGGTATCCACGCCCGCAGAGCGGCCTGCCAAACCCGAAAAGCCGGAGCAGACCTTCCCGCGTCGCCAGGAAATCCACTGGGGCGATGAAACCAAAGAGGAAATGGGCGGCATGGCAACGCTTCCCATCCCGTCCGCGCCGGAAAGCGGCGATGCCATGCTCCCGTGGATGAGCGGCGCGGGGGATGAACCTGCCGCAGAAAAAGATGAACGGAAACCGTCCAACTGGCTGGCCGGCCAAAACGCCGCGCCGCAGGAGCAGCCACCCGTTTCTCCGTTTCCCACTGGCGCCCTCCAGCCACCGTCCACCGGCGAACTCACCGGTTGGCTGGACAAGGTTGGCTCCGAATCCGCCGCGCCCGCCGACCAGCCTGCGTCGGAATCCGGTGATTCCATTAAGCGAAGCAATCCTGCGGATAAGCGAAGCAATCCTGCGGACGGCGACTGGCTCTCGAACCTGCCGCGCGGCGAGGCTTCGCCCGCGCCGGCGGAATCCAGCGAATCCTTTGGCGAGGATATAGACCTGCCCGAATGGATGAAGCCTGCCGCTGAAGCGCCCGCCGCGCCCAAAGAGAAACAGGCTGAAACTTCTGCGCCCGATTGGATATCATCTTTCCGCGAACAGGAACTGCTGGCGGGACGGTCGCCGTCGGCCCAGCTGGCGGAACCCGCCCCCGAGGTCCCGCGCGCCCCGGCCTTCGTCCCCGGCGCGGAGACTGCGGATCAGCGAAGCAATCCTGTGGACAGTAGCCAGGAGAATGAACTGTTCTCCATCGAAATGCCCGACTGGTTGTCGAACATCGCGCCGACCGACCAGAAGTCCGCCTCGACTGAGACGCAGGAGGCGATTGCCCCGGCTGACCTGCCCTCCTGGGTGCAGGCCATGCGCCCGGTGGAAAGCGTCCTGCTTGGGCCGTCGTTCACCGTCCCATCCGCCGAGGGACCGCTGGAGGAAAACGGCCCGCTTGCCGGACTGCGCGGCGTTTTGCCGACGGCCGGCGGACTGATCCAGCCCGGCAAGCCCAAAGTCCAGGCCATCCGCTTGCAATCCAGCGAAGCCCAGCAATCCAGCGCGGCCCTGCTCGAACAAATGCTGGCCGCCGAAACGCAAGCCAAACCTCTGCGCGGCGGCGGGAGGCTGGTTTCCCAGCGCGTCCTGCGTTGGATCATTTCTGCCATGCTGATTCTGCTGGTGACGTTTACCCTGCTGGGCGGGTCGCAAAGCGTGCCTTTGCCAGCCGCGCTCCCGGAAGAAAGTAACCTGCTGTTGCCGGTGATTGACCTCCTGGCCGAAGGCGCGCCGGTTTTGATGATTTTTGACTATGAACCCGCGCTGGCCGGTGAAATGGAGGCCGCCGCCGCGCCCTTCGTGGACCGCGTGCTGGGTCTGCGCCGCCCGCGCGTGACCATCCTTTCGACCTCTCCCACCGGCGCGGCGCTGGCCGAACGATTTATGGCCGCCACCCAGGCGCGGCACAATTACCGGGGCGGGGAGGATTACGTTAACCTGGGTTATTTGCCCGGCGGAACCGCGGGCATCCTTTCCTTTGCGGAAAACCCGCGCGCGGCCATGCCCCTGCCCGGTTGGGACTCGGCCGCGGCGCAGGGTGTGAGTCGCTTCTCGGATTACAAGGCGGTCATCCTGCTCACCGACCAGGCCGAGACGGCGCGCGCCTGGGTGGAGCAGACCGGCGCCACCCGCGCAGGCCTGCCATTGCTGGTGGTTTCCAGCGCGCAGGCCGCGCCGATGATCCAGCCGTACCTGCTCTCGGGGCAGGTCAACGGGCTGGTGAGCGGACTGCACGACGGCGCGGCGTTCGAAAGTTCCAGCGGGCTGGGCAGTCCCGTGCGCCGCTATTGGGACGCGTACAACTTTGCCACCCTGTTCGCCGCCCTGCTGATCGTCTTCGGCGGCCTGTGGAATTTTCTTGCCGGGGCGCGCGCCCGCCGCCAGGGCCTGGATGAGGTTTGAGATGATGACGCCCGCCCTGATTTCCGGAATCATTGGTTTCCTGCTGACCTTGATGGTGTTAAGTTATCTCATCGGCGATAACGCCTTGTTCCGTTTTGCCGTTCATATTTTTGTGGGCGTGTCCGCGGGAGTTGTCGCGGTGGTGGCGCTCTATCAGGTTATATTGCCGTACCTGCTCATCCCACTAGCCAGCGCGCCGATGTTGGAACGCGGCCTGCTGATCATTCCCCTCGTTTTGAGCGCGCTCCTTCTGATGAAAATGTCGCCGCGTCTCAGTTGGCTGGGCGGACCGGCGATGGGGTATCTCGTCGGCGCGGGCGCGGCGGTGGCGATTGGCGGCGCCGTGCTGGGGACGATCTTCCCGCAGGTGGGCGCGGCCGCCGAACCGTTCGATGCGATCGGCTTGTCCCAGCGCGGCATCAATCCGTTGCCGTCGCTGTTCAACGGCGTGGTGATGCTGGTCGGCACGGTCGGCACGCTGGCTTATTTCCATTTTGGGGCGCGCCGCAAGGACGACGGCTCCGTGAAACGCAACGGCCTGGTCGAGGCGTTTGCCTGGGTCGGAAAGTTTTTCGTGGCGCTCACCCTCGGCGTGTTGTTCGCGGGCGTGTACGCCGCCGCGCTCGCGGCCCTGATCGAGCGCATCCATTCTCTTCTCACTTTGTTTACGCTCTTTGGTTCCTAACACATGCCAACATCGCTGGTTGAAGGCAATTCCCTTTTGGCCGTGGACGTCGGCGCGACGACCACGCGCGCCGTGCTTTTCGACGTGGTCGAAGGCGTCTATCGCTTTGTGTCCATCGGGCAGGCGTCCAGCACGGCCGAGGCCCCGTTCAAGGATATCGGCCTGGGGGTGCGGGAGGCCATCGAAGGCGTCCAGGCTGTCACAGGCCGGATTTTCCTCGACGCGGAACGCAACCTGATCGTCCCGACCCAGCCCGACGGTTCGGGCGTGGATTCGTTCGCGGCCACGCTTTCCGCCGGGCCGGCCATCCGTACCGCCATCGTCGGCCTGCTCCCGGACGTTTCAATGGAATCCGCCCGCCGTCTCGCGGAGACAACCTACTGCCGCATCGTTGAACGACTCAGCCTGGCGGACCATCGCCGCCCCGAGGAGCAGATTGACAGCCTCCTGCGCGCCCGCCCGGACTTGATCCTGCTGACCGGCGGAACGGACGGCGGCGCGTCGCGCTCCCTCCAGAAAATGCTCGATACGGTCGGCCTGGCCTGTTACCTGATCCCGTCCGAGAAACGTCCCGCCGTGCTGTTTGCCGGTAACAACAGCCTGTCGGGGGATGTAAAGAAACTGATGGCGGAACTGACCCCCGCCCTGCACTTCAGCCCGAACGTGCGCCCCTCGCTCGAAACCGAAGACCTCGACCCGGCCATGAACGAACTGGCGCAGGTGTTCACGGGCATCCGCAAGGGACAGGTGCGCGGCGTGGATGAACTCGAGGCCTGGTCGAACGGGCATCTCCTGCCCACCTCCTACGCGGCCGGGCGCATGATCCGCTTCATGGGTTCGGGCGCGCCCGGCGGCGTGCTGGGCGTGGATTTGGGGACCTCGGCCGCTTCGGTTGCGGTGGGGATGGGCGGGCAATGTTGCCTGCGCACGTATCCGCAGTTTGGATTGGGCGAAAACCTGGCAGCGCTCCTGCAAACCGTTGCGCTCGAAGATTTTACGCGCTGGCTTTCGCTGGATATCCACCAGAACGCGGTGCGCGATACCCTGTATCAGAAATCCTACCATCCATCCATTTTGCCCGCCACGCCCGAAGACCGCGTTATCGTTCACGCGGTGACGCGCCAGGCTTTGTACCTTGCCATGCGCGCCGCGCAAAAGGATTTTCCCGTCGGCATGCGCTCCCTGCGCCCGGACCTGCTACAGTCCTTTGACCTTATTTTTGCCAGCGGCGCCGCGTTGACCGACGGACCCACGCCCGGCCAGAACCTGCTCCTGTTGCTGGACGCCATCCAGCCCGTAGGCCGGACGCAGTTCATGCTGGACCGCGCCGGCCTGCTTCCCCTGTTGGGCGTGGCCGCCGAGGTGAACCATCTACTGCCGGTGCAGGCGCTCGAATCCGGCGCGTTCCACAATCTTGGCACAACCCTTTCCGTTATCAGCGCCGCGTCCTACGGGACGCCGGTGTTGCAGGCTCGCCTGCTCTATGCGGATAGGAACGAAGCGCGCCTCGAAGTCAAACAGGGTTCGCTCGAAGCCCTGCCGCTGGCGCTCGGACAGACGGCGCGCCTGTCGCTGCAACCCCTGCATCGCGCGGATGTGGGCTTCGGGCCCGGGCGCGCGCAGACCATCACGGTGGATGGCGGCGCGCTGGGCGTGGTGATTGATGCGCGCGGCCGTCCGCTCCAATTACCGTCCGACGCGGTGCGCCGCCGCGAACTCTTCAAAAAATGGCTCTGGACGCTGGGAGGCTAAACGATGCTTGCACCGGTCACACACATTCTCGGCCTGACCACCATCCTGCGCGAACGCCTCCTGCCCGTGCCGGGCGTCATCAACGTGCGGCTCAACCAGCGCGTCTCCGCGAGCGACGTGGTGGCCGAAGCCCGCTGGGCGCGCGAGCATATCCTGCTGGATGTGGCGCGCAGCCTGGGCGTTTCCAGCCTCGCGGCCGACCGCCTGATCCGCTGCAAAGTGGGCGACGAACTGGCCGCCAATACGCTCGTCGCCAGTGGAAGCGGACTGTTTCCGCGGGAAGTGCGCACGCCGCGCGAGGGACGCGTGGTCGTGGTGGGCGGCGGGCGCGTCCTGATCGAGGTCGGCGAGACGAACATCGAACTGCGCGCCGGCCTGCCCGGGATGGTCATGCAAATCGTCCCGGAGCGGGGCGTCGCCATCCAAACTGCCGGGGCGCTGATCCAGGGGGTGTGGGGCAATGGGCGCATTGAAACCGGTATGATGGTCAACCTGATGGAGAAACCCGATTCGGCGCTCGAAGCCGGGCGGCTGGATGTGAGCCTGCGCGGCTCGGTCGTTTTGGCGGGCATGGCGCGCGATGCGGACACCCTGCGCGCCGCCGCCGAATTGCCGGTGCGCGGCTTGATCCTTTCGAGCCTGCATTCCGCCCTGCTCCCGCTGGCCCTGCAAATGCGCTATCCCATTTTGGTGACGGACGGTTTCGGCAAACTGCCGATGAACTCCGCCGCCTATCGTCTGCTGACCACCAACGCCAAACGCGAAACCACGGTCAACGCCGAGATGCCGGAGCGTTACAGCGGCGCGCGCCCGGAAGTGATCATCCCCCTGCCGGTTTCTGTGGAACCGGCCCAGCCGAACGATGTGGAAACCTTCGCGCCCGGCCAGCAGGTGCGGATGCGCGCCGCGCCGAATTTTGGGATGATCGCCTCGCTTGTGCGCCTGCGCCCCGGGCTGTCCACCCTGCCCAGCGGCTTGCGCGCGCCCGCCGCGGATGTCCGCATGGAGGGCGGCGAGGAGATTCTCGTCCCTCTGGTAAATTTGGAAGTTGTGGGATAATTGTGCTATCATTCATTCGGAAAGCAGAAAGCAAAAAGCGGAATGCAGAAAGCAGAAAGCAGAAAGCAAAAAGCAGAATGCAGAAAGCAATAGATGAGGAGAGTGACCCATGTATGATGAAAGCGATAACCTGAACACGCTGGACGATGCGCCACCCCCGGAAGAATCGGGCAATAAAACTTTTCTGCTTGTGGCGGCGGTTTTGGGCGGGTTCGTGCTCCTGTCCATTGTTTGCCTGGCCGCCTATGGTTTGTATTTCCTACCCAAGCAGACGGCCGCGCGCAATGCTTCACAGTCCACGCTCGTGGCGCAGAACCTGCAGGTGAACCAGGCGCTGACGGCAAAGGCGTTGACGAATCTTCCCCAGTCCACCGCCACCCTGGAACCGACCAACACGCCGGTCTTCCAGCAGTCCACTCCCACGCTCGCTTCTCCCCCGGACCCGCAAACGGCCACTGTCGCCGCGGCGTTGACCCAGGCCGCGCAGGCCCAATTGACGGTGACCTCGTTGCCGACCTCCACGCTCCTGCCCAACACCGGCTTCATTGACGATGTCGGCGCGCCGGGACTGGCGGTGATGGCCATGGCGCTGGTGGTGGTCATCCTGCTGGCGCGACGATTACGCGTCGCCCCGGCAAAGTAGCCGTACGCATTACTTTTTGATGGGACAGCGGTTTGACTGCTGTCCCATTTTTTAGTGCGGTTTCTTTTCGCAGTCTCATCCCCGAATTGGGCGATGTGGGAATGTCGGTAAGATTCAAGCAGGCTGGGAAGCATCAACGCAAACGCGGCTCATAAATCCATCCATCTCACGAAAGCGCTGGCGAGTTGTTAAACGAACAGGACGAGGAAGATCATTCCTCGCCCTGTTTTTCGAAAGACCAATCCTGGTTAGATCACTTTTTCGCGCATCACCGAACTGAGATAATCCATGCTGGCGACGACGATCGCGATGGCAAACATCTGGGCGCTGGCGGCGCGGTAGTTGAGCAGGTTGATGTTTTGCTGGAGCAGGAAGCCAATGCCGCCGCCGCCCACAAATCCGATGATGGTGGACATGCGAACGTTGATGTCCCAGCGGTACATGGTGTAGGAAATGTAGGGCGGGATGATCTGAGGGATGACGGCATAGATGATGGTTTGCAGACGGTTCGCGCCAGTGGCTTGAATGGCTTCGAGCGGACCGGCCATGATGCTTTCGACCTGTTCCGAGTAAAGTTTGGCAAGGCTGACGATGGTGTGCAGGCCAAGAGCCATCATGCCCGCGAACGGGCCAATACCCACCGCGATCACGAACACAATCGCCATGACGAGCGCTTCGATGGAGCGCAGGCCGTTCAGGAAGGTGCGTGTGATGTAGTAAATCACCATGCCGGTGGGCAGTGTGGCTTTAGCCCTGGTAAAGAATGCTATTGCAAGTCCCAGCATGGCCCCGGTTAATACGGGACCCCACAGGGTGTAAAAGGGGCGGCCGATCTGATACAGCCACTCCACCAGTTGCCCGATCAACCCAAATGTGGCGGCTCCGGCCAGTGTGGCAAAAACGATGTTGAAGATTTTCATGCTGCTGGGGATCAGTTTTTCTGTGGTTTGCTGCCCCAGCCGCCCCATGAAACTACTCAACGCTCCGCCAGCCGCCAATCCTCCCAACGCGGGGGTAATGATGCTGACGATATCCCCGGCCTGGAACAGGAAGTTACCGAGGAAGGCAAGCGCTCCCAACTTGGAGACGCCTATCAGCCCCAGGTTTTTGGCAAGGCTGGCAAGCTGGAACAGGCCAAAGAAACTGACCAGAACTGCCAGGAGTAAAACGCCCAGGCGCGCCAAGCGCAGGGGAGTCGCTGGTTTGGATATTTCCTCCTGCGGCAAAGCCCAGCGGATACCAAGCCATGTCAAAGTAGGCGTCAGGATGATCGAGATCAGGTTGACTGGAATATTTTCAGTAAAGGGTGTGCTTAATCCCTCCACCCAGCGGACGATAACAAAGCCCAGCACAATGCCAATCGGCCATCCTAAAATGGACAAGGAAATGCTCGCCAATGGGCTTTTGACCGGTTTCATCAGGTTTCGGGCAGCAATGAAGCTAAGCGGGATGGCGAGAAGGGTGCCGAACGTGGTTGCCAAAAGGGCCATGAACACGGTCTCGACGATTTTTTCCCAGGTGTCGTAAGCGGTCTTGGTAAGGTGCGGTGTACCGACATTGCGGCGCAGGATGGCACGGATGTATTGCACATCCTCGCTGAGCCGGTTGGGGAGGGTCATTTCAAAGGTGAAGTGACCCGCATCGTCGGTTTCCACATTATCGCGCCCAAGGGCAACCGTGTTGGCCGGGTCACTACCGGGGACAAAGCGCAGCGGCCCGGTGGTGTTGGGGGCAAAGTTAAACCCTTCCACGTGTACCGCTTCGCCGGCATTGGCGCATGTGGGGGTAATCACGAGATAGGGTTCAGTCGTTTCGGGTTCCGGGATGGTCGGGTTGCCATTCGCGGGACACGGCACGTAAATCGGGAAGTTGACAACCTCCTGTTCCTGGTCATAGGCAAAAATTTCCGGTTTTGCCAAAGCGCGTAACACGCGTACCATACTTTCCTGCCGCCGCTCACTGCGCAGGTCTTCCAGGTCCACCTTGGTAATTTGAAATCCGTAGGCATACACGAGCAGGCCTGCCAGGACTACCAAACCCAATTGAATGGATTTCCAGGGAGAGGCTTTTTTCTTCTGATTTTTCATGGCATCCTCACCCTATCCGCTCGGCATCGCGGCCATAGATGTCTTTGAATTTCTGATCGTCAATTTCACTGGGCAGGCCCTCGAAGACCAGTTTTCCCTCGTTTAGCGCAACGGCCCGATCGGCGTAACGATGGACCAGGTCAAGGAAGTGCAGGCTGCATAATACCGTCACGCCGTCTTTATCGTTGATGTCTTCCAGGTGTTTCATGATGCTATGCGCCAGGACAGGGTCCAGGCTGGCGACCGGTTCGTCGGCCAGTATCATTTCGGGATCCTGCATCAGGGCGCGGGCGATGCCGACGCGTTGTTGCTGTCCGCCGCTCAACTCATCCGCGCGCTGGTTGGCCTTATCGGCAATGCCCACACGTTCCAACTGCTTAATGGCTTTTTCCATATCGGCTTTTGGAAAACGGTTCAGCAAACTCCAGGCCGGATTGATGTAGCCCAGCCTGCCGGCCAGCACGTTGGTAATCACTTTGGAACGATGGACAAGGTTGAACTGTTGGAAGACCATGCCGATCTTGCGGCGAATACGGCGCATTTCCTCCGGCGAGGCTTTGGTGATGTCCTCGCCATTCCAGAGAATCTGGCCATCAGTGGGTTCGATCAGACGATTGATACAACGCAACAATGTGGATTTCCCCGATCCGCTCAAACCGATCACTGCCAGGAACTCGCCGTCTGGCACCTCAAAGCTGACGTTATCCAGTGCTTTCACACCGCCATCATAAATCTTGGTCAGGTTTTTTATTTGAAGCATACGAGAATATCCTGAATATGATCTGGCGCAATCAGCGCCGTTATGAGAACAAATGTTGCCTGAATCCCGGATGTCTTGAATTTCGATGAAAAGTGAACAAGTACAATTTGGGGCAGGGAATTTTCCCTGCCCCAAATTGTCTATCAAAAGCAGTTGGGCTTACGGTTCGATGGTGTAGCCAGTGGCTTCCACCATGGCGCGAACAACGTCGTACTCGGAGTCGGTGGCGGGCAGAATGCCAGTCCAGCCGTAGAAATCGTTGCTGCCGATGGAGGTGCCCCAGGCTTCTGTTTCGGCGAAGGCCAGCAGGGCCGCTTCGATCTGGGCGCGCAGTTCAGCCGGGAACTCAGGACCGAAGGCCATCGTGTCGTTCGGGATGGCGGCAGAGATGGCCAGAATGCGGACTTTCTGCACTACATCGGGGGCCTCAGTGCGGATGTTGGCGCGGGCATCCAGAATGCGGTAACCGTCGCACAGAATCTTCTTGCCATCTTCGTTGAGAGCGCAGTTCGGAATGGATTCCGCGGGGATCTCGTACTGCTCCAGGCTGGTGATCTTTCCGGCAAGATAGTCGTCATAGCTGAAGATGGGCGCGCCATCCGGGTTCAGCGGCACGCTGTAGAACACGGTGCCGAAATCAACCTCGCCATTGTAGACGGCGGTGACGGTCTGGTTGTGGCCGCCGGTCTGAACCTGGTCACCGGGGGTGATTCCAGCCGCGGCCAGTTCGACGGTCGGAACCATGTAACCGGAGGTCGAGCCCTGGTCGCCGTAGCCCCAGGTTGCGCCCTCGAGGTCGGCCAGGGTCTGGTATGTGCTGTCGCGGGCGACGATGTACTCAGCCCAGTAGACCGGGTAGCCAAAGCGGACGGCCTTGAAGGCAACATCCACGCCGCACAATTGGCTGGCGATGGCGTAACCCAGGCCGGGGATGAAGGCCATGGTGTCCGTGGGGGAGGCGCACATCTCTTCAATGGTGGCGGCGTAGGAGGTCGGGACGACCACTTCGAAGGTCAGGCCGGTGGCTGCGTTCAAAGCCTGGGCCATAACCTCACCGCCGGTGGTGATGATGTTCGCATCCACAGACGGGACGAAGAGTACCTTGATGGGGTGTTCGGGGGATCCCACGGTTGGCGCGGGCGGCTCGGTGGCGGTTGGCGGGACGGCGGTGGGGGGGACGGCAGTCGGAGGGACGGCGGTCGGCGGCACCGTTGTCGCGGCGGGGCCGCAGGCGGAAAGCGCCAGCGTCAAGGCCACGAGCAGGGAGAACAGAACAGAAAGTCGTTTGGTCATGTGATTCTTCTCCTAGAAGATTTTGAATTGCAGGGAATCCCCTGCATGGATGGGGTTGATGATAGCGCGCTTTTGGGCTTGTGGCAAGTGGTAATTATCTGACAACCATCTTAAATTTTTCGGTTTATGCAAAGTGGCAGCCACTTCGCATTTTCTACCTCATCAGCCCCGACAACTCCAGTCTCGATTGCTCCAGCAGGCGGCGCAGCGCGTCGTAAAATGTATCGTCTGCCAGTTCCAACCCGTCAATCTGGTACGTGTCGCGCAGGGCGGCGTTGCCCTCCTCGGTCTGGATCATGACCATCAGCGCGGACGTGATGGACAGGCGCATCTCGTCGGGCAGGCTGGCGGCGTAGGCGACCCCGTCGAACGGGACGATGGCTTCCGTTTCCCAAACGACCACCACCCTTTCGGCCGCGTCCTCGTAACCGGCCGCGATAAAAATCTGGCCGTCGGCGAGGGTCGCGCCAAACTGGCAGATCGTCCCCTCGGGATCCTGGTAGAGCGACTTGACGACGGTGGCATGTCCCTGCACGAACGCGCCTATCTTCGTCGGGATGCCGTTCTCGTTCAGGATTCCGAGCGGGACGACATACCCCGTCGGTGAGTAGGGATCGGTCCAGCAGGGCTTTTTGTCCGCGAACTGACCCAGGGCGGCCGCGGCCTCTGCCAGGTTCGCGCCCGTCGCGGGGTCGAAGTAGACCGTGAAGATGCGGTCGTCCACCATCTGCTTGTTGACGAGGAATTGCGCCGCGCTCAAAGCCTTCCCAAAGACGGTGGTGGCGAGGGCCGCATCGGCGTGACTTTTTTCGTGCGCCAGCAGGTAGGGAAACGGCGGGAGCCAGGCGATGTGGACGCGTCCCGCGCCGAGCGCCTCGACCACTTCCGCGTAGGAGGCGGGCGCAAACGGGACGATGACCAGCCCCGTCAGGTTGGAGAGTTGAGCGACCACGTCCCGCGCGGACTCGGGAATCTCGCGTCCGCTGGAGGGGATGAGCGCCATGAGGATAGGATTCGCGTCCGTGCCGAGCGGCGCGCCGGGCTCGGGTGTGGGCTGGGGGGTGGGAATCTGCGTCGAAACCGCGACCAGGCTGGGGGTCGGAGAGGAAGCGGATTCCGTCGGCACGGCAGTCGGCGCGGCGGGCAGGTTGCAGGCAGTCAGAATAAAAATGAGGAGGAGGAGGCGGAGTCTGGTCATGAATCTGATTCGCAAAGTAGGGCGAGATACTATCTCGCCCCTACTGGTTGAAAGGCAACGGTTATTTACTTTTCTTCCTTCAGCGCTTCCTGTTTGGCTTTGCGCCTGCGGTTGGCGTTGCGGACCGCGCGGACGATGAGCCAGATGGGCAGGCCGAAGACGAGGGCGATGGTGAGCAGTTTCGGCAGGAAGTTCACCACGAAGACGATCAGGAAGTCTACGAAATCCTGCCAGAAGTAGATCAGGTTCTGGATGGCGTCGCGCAGGGTGCCTTCGGGTTTCCAGCCTGCGATCTCAAGCGGCTTGACAGTTTCTTCGGCAACCAGGTGAACCGAGATGGCCGAGAGCGCGACAGATTCTTCGAAGTATTTCATCTGGCCTTTGATGGACTCGATCTGTCCGCGGATGGAGGTCAGTTGGTTGAAGACGTTCAACACATCCTCGGTCTTCTCGGCCTTCCGCATGATCTCGGTCAACTGGGCTTCGGCGGCTTCGAGGTTCTTGAGTTGCGACTCGAGGTCCACGTATTCGCTGGTGACATCCTGTCCGCTCTGCGTCTCAGCCTGGACTTCGACCGCGTCGGCCTTGATGGTTTTGAGCGCCTGATCCAGTTTTTCGGCGGGGACGCGGATGACCACGCTCGCCTCGGGGACGGGCAGGCCGCTGGGCGCGTAGGACTGGTACAGGTTGGACGAGACCACGAACCCGCCCAGTTCCGCGGCCAGGTTGGTGATGGCGGTCATGGCGGCTTCGGGATCCTTGACCACGATGGACAGGTCGGCGTTCTTGATGACGAGGCGTTCGCGTCCCGAGGCGTCCACGTTCCCACCGCCGGCCTTGTTGGATTCGGGCGCGCGAGCCGCTTCTGTCGGCATGGCGGCGGGTTGCTGTGGGGAAACCCCGTCGCCGCCGCCCATTCCATACGGAGGTTGTTCAACAAAGGACGGTTCAGACGCGGCTTGAAGCGCCCTCTGGCCGCAGGCGGCCAGCAAAAACGCGGCGATCAACATGACAAACAGGGTTCGTTTCATTTTCTCTTCTCCTTGTGATTCGGCGATTTCTCGCCCAAAGGACGAACCGTTCTTTGTAAAAGTTCCGGGGGGGGCAGGTAAACAGGTACACAGGTAAACACGTAAACACGTACACAGGTAAATACGCAATACGTACTACGTAACTATCAAACTACCCAACTATCAAACTACCCAACTACCCAACTACCAAACTACCTCACCACCCCTCCGCGATCCTGGCCGCATGTTTCTCGGGCATGCCCAGTTCACGGATGCGCGCCTGCACCGCGGGGATATCGTACTCCACGCGGCGCGGTTCCCAGGTGCGCGCCTCGGGATCGAAAATGGCATAGGCGGCGCGCGGGTCGCGGTCGCGCGGCTGTCCCACCGAGCCGGGATTGAAAATGGCGCGCGGCGTCATCGTCATTGCTTCGCCCGGTTTGGGCGCATCCATCGCGATGCGGTTCCTCTCCACATCCAATTGGAACAGGCATTGCAAATGCGCGTGTCCCACAAAACAAAACGGCGTATCGAAATAATCGAAATTCAGGCGCGCCGCCAGCGAGTTCAGCACATATTCCCAGATCGGGTCGCGCGGCGAGCCGTGCACCAGGGTCACCTCGCCGCGCGTCAGCGTGCCATCGGGCAGGGAGCGCAGGAACTCCATATTGTCGGCGGTCAGCACCCGCGCCTGCAAATCCAGCGAACGACGCGCCTCGCCGTTGAAAGCCGAGAGGGGCATCCTGCCGAGCAGGGCTACATCGTGATTGCCCAGCAGGCAGGTGAGATGCGGCCTCTCGCGGATCGTCTCCACGCACAAGT
Source organism: uncultured Anaerolineaceae bacterium (assembly GCA_964371065.1). GTDB lineage: Bacteria > Chloroflexota > Anaerolineae > Anaerolineales > Villigracilaceae > Denitrolinea. The sequence goes on from CAYJLS010000001.1 coordinate 51,458, forward strand.
TTGGGTCGGGGCCGTAGCCCACCATGTCGCCGAGGCACCACGTTTCATCCACCGCGCCCGCGTCGGCGAGCACGGCTTGCAGGGCTTCGTAGTTGGCATGGATGTCTGAAATAACGAGGATGCGCATTAAGTCTCCAGCAACGCCGCAAGGCGCACAATGATGGTCTCCGCCACTTCGGTTTTGCTCATTAGCGGCAGGCTTTCCTGCTTCCCATTTGCAAACAATAATGTGACGCGATTGGTCTCCGCGCCGAACCCCGCGTCGGAGGCGGAGATGTCGTTGGCGGCGATCATATCCAATTTTTTGGACTTCAACTTTTCGGACGCATTCGTTAAAAGATCCTGACTCTCAGCCGCGAATCCCACCGTTACCCGGGGACGCTTCTTCCTGGACCTCGCGCGGGATACCGCTTCAAGGACATCTTCCGTGGCTTCGAGCGCGATCTGCGGAATCCCGTCGCGCTTCTTCATTTTACTCGGCGCGGACAGTTTTGGGCGGAAATCCGCGATGGCCGCGGCCATCACCAGCGCGTCGGCATCGGACGATTCGGCCAGCACGGCCTCCAGCATCTGCCGCGCCGTCTCCGCGTGGACAACCCGCGCGCCGACGGGCGGAGTCAGCGACGAGGGCGCGCTGACCAGCACAACGTCCGCGCCCGCGTCCAGCGCGGCCTGCGCGAGCGCGTAGCCCTGTTTGCCGGACGAACGATTGGTGAGCACACGGACGGGGTCGAGCGGCTCCTGAGTCCCACCAGCGGAGATAACAACCTTTTTAGCGGCGAGCAGGCCAGCCCGTCCAAGAACGAGGCGCAGGTGGCCGATAATTTCGTTCGGTTCGAGCATCCGTCCGAGGCCGGAAAGTCCCGAGGCGAGATGTCCCTCGGCGGGACCGATGATTGTCGCGCCGCGTTCGAGGAGGGTCGCGAGGTTGGCTTGCGTCGCGGGCGCGTCGTACATCCCGCCGTCCATCGCGGGTGCCAGCACGAGAGGCGCGCGATTCGCCAGCGCGGTAATCGTCAGCAAATTATCGGCGAGACCGTGCGCCAGTTTGGCGAGGGTGTTGGCGGTGCAGGGCGCAATGACGAGCGCGTCCGCCGCGCGCACCAACCCGACGTGCAGGATGTGCGCTTCGCCGCCCCACAGGTCGGCGTCGGTGAAGGCGCGGCGGCCCGTCACCGACTGGAAGGTGAGCGGCGTGACGAATTTCTCCGCGCCCGAAGTGAGGATCACATCCACGAGCGCGCCCGCCTGCGCCATTTTGGAGGCCAGGTCCGCGGCTTTGAACGCCGCGATGGAACCCGTGACGCCGAGCAGGATGTGTTTGTTGGTGAAGAGGGACATGGGTTAATTATAACCCCCTCCCTACCCTCCCCCATTTCAAAGTGCGGAAATGGGGGAGGGAGAAGCGCGCTATGAACATGAGATGTTGTTCTCTTCCCAACCTCTCATTCCCCTTCCCCCAAATCCGTTCTTCGATTTGGGGGAAGGACGGGATGGGGGTCAAGGGTTCGAGTGAAACATCACCTCAACCCCCTTCATGCTTACCATGTGACACAAACCAGGTTTCTTGCATCGCGAGAAACCTGGTTTATAACTCAACGACTTGCCAGCGTACTGCCCATCAGGATGCCGTTGACCCAGTAGAAGCCTGTATCACTCGAAGGCAGAAGATCGTAGGTTACGAGGCCGCCGTACGGCAGGGTTTCTACGCGGATCACAAGTGCGCCGTCCAGAAGATTGCCCACTTTGAGATCGCCCAGCCTGCGCCCATCCGCGGTGGGATGACCGGGCGAGGCCCACAGTTCCCGTCCATCATCCAGGACGATGTGAACGACCCGATGACTGGCAGGCGCAACCATGTTTCCCACCCTCAAAATCACTGCGGAGACGCGCTCGCCCGCCGCGTTCATCGTCCAGACCGAGTCGCCGGGGCGTAGGTTTTCCACAGCCTCGGGTCCGCGCGGCGTGTCAATCGAAATGCTCGCGGCGAGGCAGATCGGGCAGGAAGGGAAACTCGGATCACGTTGCTCGACCTTGATCCTGCCATCCCCGTCAATGGCGCCGGAGATCATGAAACCGGACTGGCCTTCCGTTCCCGTCTGCAATTGGAACTTGTATTTTTCGCCAACCAGTTCGAATTGGATGGCGGCCAGTTTCTTGTGCTCGCGATAGATGAGCAGTTTTTGTTCGTCTGTGAAGGCCGTCAAGTCGCTGAGACCGTTGTGGTTCAGGATCGCATTGAACTCCTCCGCGTTGGCTTGTATTTCGGGGAAGCGTTCCTGCGCCAGAACATTTTCATCTTCGCGGGCGATTGGATAATAATCGGGATCGCAAAAGAAGAAATCCGGGTACTCTTCCAGCAGGCGGTACTTCAACTCGGTGGGCGAGAGTCCCGATGGCAGGGTTGGGATGGCGGTTGCCGGCGCGGGCGTGGGGACAGGCGCCTCCGTCCCGCCTCCAATGCCGGGGATGACTGTGGCCTCGGGCATGACCGTCATGACTTTCGCGGTGGAAGTCCCTGAATTCGACGGACTGCACGCGGCCAGGAGGAATGTAATGGTGAGGGTTAGGGTAAATAGTTTTTTCATGGGGATATGCTCCAAACAGTGGACGATTTGATATTGGATTTGTTCCACATTATCCTTCACAGAATTTTCTGAAACACCACCTCGTATCTCTTCATCTTCTCTCCCTCATACACAAACTTCGCCGAGAAAAATTTCCCCTCGCGGATCCACGGCATGAAGACGTGGTCGCTTTCCCACAGTGGCAGGGACTCGACCTCGTCGTCGGGAATCCACTTCAGATATCCCTCGTTCGATTCGATCAACTCGCCCTCGAATTCGTCCGCGGTGAAGGTGAACACATACCAATCGTCGCCTTTGAAATTGGGGAACATCAGCAGGCCGACCAGTTTCGAATTCTGAATCGTCAATCCCGATTCCTCACGCACTTCGCGGACGATGCACTCCTCGGGCGTTTCGCCTGATTCAAACTTGCCGCCCAGCCCGTTCCATTTCCCCGCGTGGATGTCGTTCTCCTTTTTGACGCGGTGAAGCATGAGCGTGTGGTCGTCGCGGTGGAGGTAGCAGAGGGTAGCGAGAATCATCCAAACATCCTCTCCAACCCCACATCCACATGATCCCTCCACGACGTGTAATTATGCGCGCCGCCGTATTCGTGATAGGTGACATCAAATCCGCGCTCGCGCAGGAGCGGGAGGATGCGGCGATTGTCTTCGAGCAGGAAGTCCAGCGTGCCCACGTCCATGTAAATACGTGGACGCGCGGGCGCGTGGCGGATCAACTCCACGGCCACGAAGTCGCGGCCCTCGGTCTCGAACACGGCGGACTGGCTGAGGACACGTCCGAAGATTTCGGGCAGGCGCAGTCCCGTGTACATCGCCATCAGTCCGCCGAACGACGCGCCCAGCACGCCGAACGCGCCCGGCTCTTTCTTCACGTCGAGCAGGTTCATTTCACGGTTCGCAAGCGGCAACACGTCATGCTCGATCCACGCCAGGGTCGCGTCGGAGCAGGCGTATTCCACGCCGCGGCGCGCCCCGCCGTTGGGCAGGAACGCCATCGCAATCGGGCGGATGTGCTTCGCCGCGATCAGGTTGTCCACGATGACGGGCAGTCGTCCGCGGCGCAGGTAGTCGGGCCCGTCGTAGACGATCAGCAACGGGACGCGCTCCTCGACGGGCGGATGGTAGAGGGTGACGCGTCGCTGGCCGGGATGCGCGACCATCCACGTTTCGACGGTGTGACGGGACACGCGTCCGCGCGGGACTGCGGGCTGTCTCCGCGTCAACGGCGAGGGACTCGCCTCGGGCATGTAGAAGAAGTGGTTGTAGTTGCCGAGTCCGTTCCAGGTGCGACGCGGGTTGAGCGGATCGCGGAAGCGCGTTTTCGTCGCCGGGTCGTAGAACGCGTACTCGAAGTACGCGTCCCGCGGCAGGTCGAAGGAGACCGCCCACAGCTTGGGAAAGACGCGAGCCAACTTTAGCGGATTCTCCTCCCAGCCGTGGAGGTCGTCTATCAGGCGCGGCGCGGAAGTCCCCTCCCACAGAAACGTGACCGTGTTCCCGTCAATCAGCGGATGTCCTTCCGATTGAGCGCGTGTGAGAAGATTCTTTTTCATAGGTCAGACCAAAAAGAGAATGAAGACGCCCGCCATCGCCAGCAGAGTCCCAGCAATGGCCTGCCAACCGAGGCGTTCCTTGAAAATGAAGTGACTGATGGGCAGGATGAAGATCGGCGAGAGCGAGGTCAGCACGCTGGCGACGCCGACCTCCGCATGTTGCACTGCGAGGAGCGAGGAAGTCACGCCCAGCACGGGACCGACGAACGCGGCCAGCGCCAGCAGTTTGAGCGCGGATGGATTTTTTCGCAGGGTTTGGATCGTGCCGCCAATTTCTCTTTGGAAGGCGGCCATCACCCACAAGGCCAGCGCCGCGGCGGACATGCGGATGACATTGCCCTGGAACGGCGAGAAGTCACCCGCCATGCCCTGCTTGGAAAAGACGTAGCCCGTGGCCTGCCCGACCGCGGCGAGGATGCCAAACATCACCCCGCGCGCCGCATGCGGATGCGGAGTCTCCGGTCCGCTTCCGCGCTCGAGGATGACCCAGACGATTCCGCCGAGAGCGAGCGTGATGCCGACCATCTGCACGAGGGTCAACGTCTCGCCGAAGAACAGCCAAGCTTCGAGAATCCCGATGACGGTGGAGAGACTGAGGAGCAACATGCCGATGCGCGGACCGATCAGCAGATAGGACTGAAACAGGAACGCGTCGCCGAGCGCCAGTCCGATCACGCCCGAAAGCGCGAGCCAGGACCAGCGGCTCACGTCCGCGCCGAGGGGAAGCGGCTGGCCGAAGAGAACAAGGTTGATGAGAAGCAGGTACGCGAACGCGAACAGGACGCGCATCCGATTGGAGATGACCGAGCCAACCTGCCGCCCGGCGCGCGTGATAACCATGGCATTGACAGTGTACATGAGGGACGTCAGGATGCCTGCGATTTCGCCGATGTAGGAAGACATTGGGAATGGGTAAATGGTAATTGGTAATTTGGAGGAAGTGCGTCGCACCTTACTCGGGGAGATCGCCTACCCGTTGTGGTGCGACGCACTCGCGTATGGTTATTTGCTGAATGTTCCCATCAACTCACCCTGCGCGAGGATGTGACCTTGAATTGCGGCGAGAACATCTTTTTTATACGCGCTGGAAGAAAGCGAAAGAGTCGTGTCGAGCGCGTAGAGTTTAAAGAAGTAGCGGTGCGTGCCCGAGGGCGGACAGGGGCCGTCGTAGCCGATCTGGCCGCCGCTGTTTTTTCCCTGCCGGGCGCTGTTGACCAACTCGGCGTCCCGCGGGGTATTCTCCGGCCAGCTATGCGCGGAGGTTGGGATGTTGTAGAGCACCCAATGATCCCACGTGCCCGCGGGCGCGTCGGGATCGTCCACGATGAGCGCGAGGGATTTTGTGCCAGCAGGCGGTTCGTCCCACGCCAGCGGTGGGGAAACGTTTTCGCCTTTGCAGGAATACTTGACGGGAATGGGTTCTCCGTAGGAAAACGCGGTACTGGTCAGGTTCATGGAGGCCTCCAAATCATCTGGGAATGAGGTTTCTTCGGTGATGGTGGAAAAGACTTCACCTTTCACCGGACCGAGCAGGTATAAGACAAGGCAGGCAATCAAAACGAAACTAAGTATGGAAAGACTGAAGATAATAAGAAGGGGTGGTTTTTTCATGGAGCCTCTCTCAAGACTTCCGAAGTCTCCAAGACTTCGGAAGTCTACGGCAGATCCTCGCGCGTTACGCCGGGGAAATCGAGGATGTAGTCCGCTCCGTAGGCGCGGCTGGGAGTCTGGAAGCCGGGCTTGAGATCCTCGGCCAGGATGCGCTTGGCGATGGCAAGAGAGGTGAGCGCGGTCAACTGGTAGCCTTCGGGGACGCGCAACTTCGAGCGGACGGTGACCGCGCCGTCGGACGCTTCCGCGAGCAGGAGGGCGAATCCGTTCGTGCGGCGCTCCTCGCTCGGACCTGCCGGGCGGAATCGCAAAAACGATTGCAGGATTCGTTTGACGGGACGGTTGTAAAGCAACGGCCCGATCACGCGCATGGCTTTTAATAGGTTGATGGCCGCGGGCGGAACCGCCATGTACGTTTCCACGTTGGGGATGCCCGTGCTGTGATATGCGGTGGCTACATCTCCCCAGCCGATGGAAACCAATTTGACGGGACCGCGGCCGAAGTCACGTTCCTCCACTTTCCAGGCGGGAGGCACGGTGACAATTTTTCCGTCGCGGCGGACGCGTCCCTGCCGTTGCATGTTCTCGATGCCCGAGCGCGCCGTCCCGCGCGAGATTCCGCCGCCGACACTGCGGATGAAAAGTTTGAGATGGGTCGCGGAGGGGAGTCTGCGCTTCATGTGCGCGGCGAGACAGTCCGAGGGAACCACGTCAAAGCCTGAGCCGGGCAGGAGCATCACGCCCGCGGCTTTGGCTTGCGCGTCAAGCGGTGCGATGGCTTCGAATTCCTCGATCTCGCCGCTGATGTCCATGTAGTGCGCGCCTGTTCGCAGGCAGGCCTCCACCATTTGACGCCACGTGAGCACGAACGGCCCCGCGGCGTGGACGACCAATCCCGTGGTGCGCAGCGCGTCGTCGAGCGCGGACGCGTCCGAAAGCGGGATCACGCGAAAGTCCAGGGAGAGGCGTTTCGCCTGGGCGCGCAGACGCGTCTCGTCGCGGCCCGCCAGCAGAGGGCGGAGTCCCTCACGCACCGCGAGTTCCGCGATTAAATTTCCGGTGTAACCGTATGAACCGTAGAGAAGAAATGTGTTGGACATGAAGTGATTATACGCCAATGCCCTAAGTCTAAAGCAGATCGTTGTTTCGTCATTGCGAGGAGGGCGTACTTCCCGACGAAGCAATCCGCGTGTCGAGAGGAGATTGCTTCGGGAAGATCGCCCTCGCAATGACGGATGAAATTAGCAGATGCGCGGCAACATTTCGCCCGCTAGCATATCGAGGATGCGGGTCGTGCCGATGGCCGTGCGAAGCAGGACGCGCCCGCGCGGCTCGCCGGTCACTTCGCCGATGAGGACGGCCTCTTCGCCGTACCGCGTGGCGCGCATGGCGGTCAGCACGCGCCCGGCATCCTCTGCCGCGACCAGCGCCACCAGTTTGCCTTCGTTAGCCACGTACAGCGGATCGAAGCCCAGCATCTCGCAGGCGGCATTGACCGCGGGATGCACGGGGATGGACTGCTCGTTCAGCGTGATGCAACAATTCGACTGCGCCGCGATCTCGTTGAGCGTGGTCGCCAGTCCGCCGCGCGTGGGGTCGCGCAAAACGTGGACGTTCGGACTGGCGTCCAGCATGGCTTCGATGAGACGGTTGAGAGGCGCAACGTCGCTTTGGATCTCGGACTGGAACCCCAACTCGCCGCGCGCGCCGAGGACGGCAATCCCGTGGTCGCCGAGCGGGCCGGACAGGAGGACTGCGTCGCCTGCTTTGGCTTCCGCCCCGCCGACGCGATGTCCCGCGCGCCGCACGCCGACGCCCGTGGTGGTGACGTACAACCCGTCCGCTTTGCCGCGCTCGACCACCTTGGTGTCGCCCGCCACGATCTGCACGCCCGCCTCGTCCGCCGCGGCTTTCATCGAAGCGACCACGCGCTGGAGGGTTTCGATGGGCAGACCCTCCTCGAGGATGAATCCCGCCGTGAGATAAAGCGGACGCGCGCCGAGCATCGCCACGTCGTTGACCGTGCCGCACACGGCCAGTTTGCCAATGTCCCCGCCGGGGAAGAAGAGCGGCGTGACCACGTGCGAGTCCACGCTGACGGATAATCCCGCACCATCAATCTCGAGCGGCGCGGCGTCGTCACCGGTCCGCAGGATCGGGTTGTCGAACGCGGCGAGAAATGTCTTCACGATCAGGTCGTGCGACATCTTTCCGCCCGAACCATGTCCGAGCACGATCTGCTCGTTGTGCGTCAACGGGACGGGACAGACCGCGCCTTCGATGTTGATTGTTTCGTCCGTCATAAGACCTCGGTGGTAAGTGGTAAATAGTAATTGGTAATTACCACTTACCAATCACTAATTATCTTCCGTATTTGTAATACGCCGCGCAGGCGCCCTCGGAGGAGACCATCGTCGCGCCGAGGGGATGTTCGGGCGTGCATTCCTTCCCAAAGGCGGAACAATCGTGCGGCTTCTTCATTCCCACCAAAATCTGTCCCGCAATGCACAGCGGCGATTCTTTCGTCTGGATGGCTCCCACGTCGAAGCGTTTCTCCGCGTCGAACGCGGCGAACTCCTCGCGCAGTCGCCATCCGCTCATGGGGATCGTCCCGATGCCGCGCCAGGTGCGGTCGCAATCTTCAAAGACCTGATGGATGGCGGCTTGCGCGGCCGGGTTGCCCTCGAACGAGACCGAGCGCGGGTACGCGTTTTCCACGGCCACGCGGCCCTCTTCCAACATGCGGACGGTGTACAGAATCCCCTGCGCCATGTCCAGCGGCTCGAAGCCCGTCACCGCCATCGGCACATGATATTTTTCCGCCAGCGGCGGGTACTCGTGATAGCCCATCACCGTGCAGACGTGGCCCGCCAGCAAAAATCCCTGCACGCGGCAATCGGGCGAACCGAGGATGGCGTGCATGGCAGGCGGCACGCGCACGTGCGAAACCAAAATGGAATAATTCTTCAATCCCAACGCGCGCGCCTTGAGCACGCTCATCACGTTGGGTGGGGCGGTGGTCTCGAAGCCGATGGCAAAAAAGACCACCTGCTTGTCGGGGTTCTGGCGCGCGATCTCCACCGCGTCCAACGGCGAATAGACCACGCGGACTTGTCCGCCCGCGGCCTTCACCGAGAACAGGTCGCGGTCCGAGCCAGGGACGCGCAACATGTCGCCGTAGGAGCAGAAGATCACGTTCGGTTGGGAGGCGATCAAGAGCGCCTTGTCAATCAGTTCGAGCGGGGTCACACAAACGGGACAGCCCGGCCCGTGTACCAACTCAATTAACGGAGGCAGGATCTGGTCCAGCCCGTAGCGGACAATCGAATGCGTCTGTCCCCCGCAAATTTCCATGAGAACCCACGGGCGCGTCACTACGCGGCGGATCTCGTCCACCACGCCGCGCACCAGCGTTGCATCGCGATATTCGGTAACGTATTTCATATTGGTTCTTCCATCCGAAATTTCGAATTCAATCTTGACAACTCATCCGTTCCGTTGTACAGTGTTCCTGTACAGAATGGAGCGTCTTCTATGACTATCGAATTCACTTACACCAGCGCCCGCGAACAATTGGCCAATCTGCTTAACCGTGTGACCAAAGACCGTGAAGTGATTATCATTCAGCGGCGTGGCTCCGAGGATGTCGCCATGATCGCGGCAAAGGAACTCGCCAGCCTGACTGAAACCGCGTATCTTTTGCGCTCACCGCAAAACGCCGAACGGCTTTTGTCCGCTTTGGCGCGCGCCTTGAAAAATGAAGGACAACCACAAAGCATGGACGACCTGCGCCGCGAGGTGGGACTTGAAACCGAAAAACCGTGAGGCCGTTTTCCAGATTGAGTTTATCGAGGATTTACGCTATTGGGTCGAGGCCGACCGCAAACTGGCGGTGCGCGTTCTCGATCTGGTTGACGCCATTCTGCGTGATCCCTTCGAAGGCATTGGCAAGCCCGAACCGCTCAAGTATCTTGCGCCTGGATGCTGGTCGAGGCGAATAACCCAGGAACATCGTATTGTATATCTCGTGCGGGACACACGAATTGACTTTTTACAAGCGCGATATCACTACGGCAAATGATCAGGGGCCGAGTTCAGCCTCGATGTCGGTGATCTGCTTGAGCAAGTCCAGCGTCTCTTTGGCGTCCTCTTCGCTCAACAGGTTGAGCGCGAAGCCCACGTGGACGATGCAGTAATCTCCCACCTTTGCCTCGGGCACATAGGCCAGGCAGGTCTCGCGCACCACGCCGCCGAAATCCACCTTGCACATTTGCAGTCCGCCCTGTTCGTACATTTCAACGATCTTGCCTGGCACACCTAAACACATAATAGTCTCCTCGTCTGCTAGTCCGCTAGTCGGCTAGTTGTCTGGCGGCGATCACAGCTTGTCCCAAAGACAGTCCGCCATCGTTCGTTGGAACCTGCTGGTGTATGTATACTCGAAAACCGCTTTCCTGTAAAAGTGACAAAGAGCGTCCCAATAGGGTGATATTCTGCCAGACTCCGCCGGAGAGCGCGACCTCGTTGACCCCGAACTTCTCGCGCATGTCGAGGCAGACGACGCGGCAGACTTCCGCGAGACCGTTGTGGAAGCGCGCCGAAATTTTTTGGATGGGGACTCCCGCCAGCGCGTCCGCGGTCAACGACTGGATTGCGCCTCTTCCCTTGACTTTGGGCGGGTTCCACGCAAACGGATATTTCCCACCCTCAAGCGGATCCGCCAACGCCTCGAACTCGATGGCCGCCTGCGCCTCATAGTTGACCGACTGCCGCACACCCGCCAACGCGGCGGCCGCGTCGAACAGGCGTCCCATGCTGGAGGTCATCGGCGTGTTGATTTTCTTTTCCAGTTGCACGCGCAGGGTCGTGCGGTCTTCCGCGCAAAATTCAGCCACGGACGCGAGACGGTCATCCCAGTCCAGTCCCAGCGACCAGAGCAGCGCCAGCGCGGTGCGCGCCGGTTTGCGGATGGCCGCGTTGCCGCCGGGAAGCGGGAAATATTCGAGTTGGCCCGCGCGCTGGCAGCCGCGATAATCCGCGATGAGAATCTCGCCGCCCCAGATGGCGCCGTCGTCGCCGTAGCCGGTCCCGTCGAACGCCAGGCCGATGACGGGACGCGAACCATCCAGTCCGTGCTCGGCCATGCAGGCCGCGATGTGCGCGTGGTGATGTTGGATGGCGATTGCCGGAATATTTTCGCGTTCTGCCCGTTGTAGCGTGTAGCGTGTTGCGAGGTAGTTGGGATGGAGGTCATGAGCGAGGGCAACCGGCTTCACGCGGAAGAGCCGCTCGAAATGCTCCACGCCCTGCTCGAAGGATTTCAAGGTCTCGTAGTTTTCCATGTCCCCGATGTGGTGGCTGAGGAAGGCGTAATTTTTGTTGGTGATGCAAAAGGTGTTTTTGAGTTCCGAGCCAGCCGCAAGAATTTGGGGGACTTCAAAGGGAAGTTTGACCGGGAAGGGGGAGTAGCCGCGGGAGCGACGGAGGGGGTATGTGGTGCGAGATGCGAGATGCGAGTTATGTATTGCGTGTTGCGTATTGCGTAACTCGGATGAATCGAAAACTCGCACAACAGAATCGTCACAGCGGATGTGAATGTCGCGATCGTGGAAGAGGAAGGCATCCCCTAATTTTGACAATCGTTCGCGGGCCTCATCGTTGTCGGTGGCGATGGGTTCTTCGGATAAATTCCCGCTCGTCATAACGAAAGGTGGAACGTTAAACGTTAAACGTTCAACGTTTGGGTCTGCAAACAACAAATAGTGAAGAGGTGTATATGGGAGCATCACGCCGAGCCAATCTTGAGCGGGCGCGACTTCTTGGGCGATGTTGGATTCGGGTTTTCGTTTCAGCAAAACAATGGGACGCGCGGTGGATAAAAGCAAATCACGCTCGGCGTCGCTGGCGAAGCAATGCCGCTTGATGGTTTCGAGATCGGGCATCATCAGCGCGAAGGGTTTGTCCACGCGGAGTTTACGATTGCGGAGTTCGGTGACGGCGGTTGCATTGGTCGCGTCGCAGGCGAGGTGAAATCCACCCAATCCCTTGATGGCTACGATCTTTCCTTCCGATAAAAGTTTGCGAGTCTTTTGAATGGCATCCTCCCCATCCCATGTAGTGACGACTTCAGTCGTCCTTTGACGAATAAATTCGTCACTACATGGTTCGAGCCAGACATGCGGCCCGCATACAGGACACGCCACAGGTTGGGCATGGAATCTGCGATTGGTTGGATCGGTGTATTCCTTCTCGCAATCGGGACACATGGCGAAGGGCGCCATGGTTGTCTTGGGGCGGTCGTAGGGGATGTCTTTGATGATGGTGAAGCGCGGTCCGCAGTTGGTGCAGTTGATGAAGGGATAACGATAGCGGCGGTCAGACGGGTCGAAGAGTTCGCGCAGGCAGTCGTCGCAGATGGACACGTCCGGTGAGATGGGCTGGAAGGCGCCCTCCATCGCCTCAGAGTGGAGGATGTCGAAGGAACGGAACCCGCCGGCGGGTCCGAAGGAGGCGGTCAGTTCGTCAATACGGGAAAGGCGCGGGGCTTCGTCACGCAACGATTTAACGAAAGAGTCCAAAACATCCTTTTCCCCATCCACTTCGATATCCACACCGGCAGAGGTATTTTTCACCCAGCCTTTGAGTTCCAATCGCGTGGCAAGATTATAAACAAAAGGTCGGAACCCGACCCCTTGCACAATGCCCGTGATGTGAACCCGAAGCCCTTGCATGATTTACCAATTACCAATTACCAATTACCAATTACCAATTACCAATTACCAATTACCAGTTACTGATTACGTTTTACGTTTTGGAACAGCCAATCAATCCAGGCATCCAGGCCTTCGCCCGTGCGGCAGGAAATCGGGAAGGTGGTGAGGCCGGGGTTGAGGACTTCGACGCCGCGCTGGAAATAATCCATGCGAAAATTGATGTAGGGGAGCAGGTCAATTTTGTTGATAACCAGCGCGTCCACGCCGCGATACATGCCAGGATATTTGTACGGCTTGTCGTCACCCTCTGGCACGGAGGCAACGAGGATGGATTTGTGCGTGCCGAGTTTGAAACTCGCGGGGCAGACGAGGTTGCCAACGTTCTCGACGATCAGCAGGTCAAATTGGGTGAGATCGAGTTGGTCGAGCGCGCCGTGCAACATGACCGCGTCGAGGTGACATTCGCCGCCGGTGTTGACCTGGATGGCGGCTCCCGCGCCGGCCGCGGCGGCGCGGTCTGCGTCAATGGAGGTGGCGATGTCGCCGTCCACGACCGCGACGCGCAGTTGTCCCGCGAGGCGCGGCAGGGTCTGCTCGATCAGCGAGGTCTTGCCCGCGCCGGGCGAGGCCATGATGTTGACGGCGAAGACGCCCGCGGCGTCAATGCGGGCGCGGTTCTCTTCCGCGAGGCGGTCGTTGGCATTGAGGATGTTTTCTACGATTGAAACACGCTGGGTCATGTTAGTTCCTCAGTTGGGTAGTTCGGTAGTTCAGTAGTTCGTGTTGCGTATTCCGTGTGTACCTGTTTACCTGTCTACGTTTTTCACTCCACATCAATCGCTTCAACAAAGAATTCCTCCCCTGCGATCACTTTCACTCCGACACTGCCGCAATTCGGACATTTGAATTCTTCGCCGTTCGGGGAATACTTCTCGGAACAGACCATGCACTGCAATTGGGCGGGGACGCGCTTGAAGCGCAGGGTTGCGCCTTCGGCGGGCGTGTCCTTTGCGATCATATCCCAATAGAACTGGATCGAGTCGTCCATGAGCGTGGCGAGCTGGCCGATGACGAGGTGGATGTCGGTAATGCGCGTCGCGTTGGCCTGTTTTGCGTGGCGAAGGGAAATCTCAAGGATGGATTGGGTGGCGGACAGTTCGTGCATAGCGACTCGGTTGCGCTATTTTACTTCCTTTTGCCTCGCGACTTGTCATATTTCGGCTGACAAACTTCCCAATAAAGTGGTGTCTTTTTCATGAGTAGCCCTACAGTAAATCGTGGCGTCTTCAATTTCGCAGAGAATCAGCCACCGATTTACCCTTCGGGCACGATGTCACGGATTTACACAGATTGGAATTGAATATCCGTGAAAATCTGTGCTAATCCGTGGCAAAAGATCTTGACCACGTTTAAATGCGGTGCTACCTTTTCATGTGTCTTTTGGGTTTTCGTACGGGGATTGGGGCTTTCGTTCACCAATCGCCAGCGAGCATAGCCGTAGTACAATAGCCCGAAGTTAATCCACCGAGCCCCTCAGTCCAGATGTTCTCCTTACCGACCAATAAGTTTACCCGCCCTCGAACCATGCTTCTGCGATCTCTGCGTCTTACGCTATGGATGGCGCCAGGCGTGATGGCGGTGATCGGTATTGCCTTCACCCTGTTCGAGAATGCGCGGCACACCGGGGAACCCGTCTGGCCGTGGCCGACTGTGTTCGGTCTGCTCGTGTTGGGGTTAATTGGACCCGTGCTCTCCTGGCTCAGCCTGCTTTGGGCAATCCGAACTGCCGAGGCTTATCTCGCATCGGAAGGAAAATTAGCTCAACGGAATGCAGAGCTGGCGGCATTGAACGCGTTAGGATTGACCGCCAATAGTTCCCTTGATATGGAAAAAACCCTCGCGGCGGCGTTGGAACATACCATAGAGACTCTGGATGCGGCGGCAGGTATGCTCTTCCTCCAGGGAGACAAGAACAGCGGACTCCGCCTTGAAGCGCATCGCGGCATCTCCATTGACATGGCACAGAAAGAGGCGCGCCTTGCTCCAGGTGAGTGCTTGTGCGGACAGGCGGTTGCATCGAGGCGAGTCTTGATGGCTCACGATGTCGGGGATGATCGCCGTTGTACCTCCAACCTTTGCATATGCGAGGGATTTCGCTCGGTAGCCTGCGCACCGCTGGAAGTCAAAGGTCAACTGGTCGGATTACTGCAACTCGCCAGTCCGAACGTCGGACATTTCACCGAAAGCCAGCAGGATTTTTTGGCCGCCATTGCGCGGCAACTCGGCGCTTCCATTGAAAACGCCCGCCTCTATGACACAGTCCGCGTCTTCAACGTTGAATTGGAAAAGAAAGTCAACCAGCGCACGCGCGAACTGGAATCGGCGCGCTGGGCGCTGGCAGAGAAAGCCCGCCAGTTGCAGCGCCTGTTGAGCGAATCCTATCGTGTGCAGGAGGATACGCAGGCGCGCATCGCCCACGATATGCACGACGGCGTCACCCAGATGATCATCGGCGCGCTCTACGAAACCCAGGCCGCGCGTCAGGCACTGATTGACGATCCCGACCGCGCCGCCGAAAATCTGGAACGCGCACAGGACCTGCTCACCGAGGTCGAGACGGAGATCCGCCGCGTGATCTACGACATGCACCCGCCGGTGTTGGACCAGATGGGACTGGTGGTGGCGCTCAAACGGTTTGCCGCGACATATCAGACCACCTTTGGGATCGAATGTCAGATCCAGGTGGCTGGCAAGTCGCACCGAATGGTTCCCGATACCGAAGTTACGATCTACCGAATCATCCAGGCCGCATTGCACAACGTTGCGACCCACGCGCAAGCCAAACGCGCAAAAGTCTATTTTGATTTTGGGACAGCGACACTCCAGGTGGTGATCGAAGATGACGGCATCGGCTTTGACCCTGATGCTGTGATGCGCCTGCCCGGCGAACACCTGGGCTTGATCGGCATGAAAGAGAGGGCCGAGGGTTTGAAGGCTGAGTTGACGATCAGTTCCGCGCCTGGCAAAGGCTCGTATATTCTGTTGCGCGTCCCCGCGCCCGTTTATCTGGAACAAAGATGACACAAGACTGGCGCCCCATCCGCGTTTTGATCGTGGACGATCACCCCGTCGTCCGCCAGGGACTGCGTAGTTTGCTGGCGGGCCATTCCGACCTTGAGATCGTCGGCGAGGCCGTGGATGGCTCCGAAGTATTGCCTTTGCTGACCAAACATCCCGCCGATGTCATTTTGCTGGATATCCAGATGAAGGGTCAGAGCGGAATCGAGGTGGCCCGCCGCGTGCGCGCCGCTCATCCAAATGTCAAAATCGTGATCCTCACCACCTTCGATGACGAAAGTCTGCTGCGCGAAGCGATGGAAGCAGGCGTCCACGGTTATTTGCTCAAAAGCGTTTCGCATGAGACCCTGCCAGACTCCATCCGGGCTGTGATGAGGGGCGAGAAATTATTAAGTCCCAACCTGGTCAGCAGTGTGATCAACCAATATCAAAAATTGGCGCAGACCCAGGCTCAAAAAGAAGCGGGACTGACACCCGATGAATTACAGGTGCTGGCGGCTATCGCGGAAGGAGCCAGCAATAAAGATTTGGCCGAAAAATTTTTCTGGAGCGAGGCGACGGTCAAGCGCCGCGTGCAGGAGATTGTCGAGAAGATGGGAGTCTCCAATCGCACGCAGGCGATTGCGGAGGCTCTCCGTAAGGGATGGATATAATGTATAACATCCCGAATTGAGAAGTTGGGAAGCCAATGGCTTTCTGATTAGTAATTAGGTTCAGTAAATGATAGATATTTTATGACGCCTCTCATTGTTCCAAATCTTAACCCAAGTGATAAAGAATTTCAACACTTAATCGAGTCGCCGTACCTTGATGAAGAACGGCGATTACTTGAGAGTTTATGGGAGAAGTATGAACCCTATGCTGACAAACAGTTTAGGGTAGAAATTGCGTCGAACTTTCACCAGCGTTTTTGGGAAATGTATTTAAGCTGTACTTTGATGGACCTTGGCATTGAGCTATCACCTAAAAGGAAACAGAAGGGCCCAGATGTTTGCGCCAAAGTGAATAACAGATGGGTATGGATTGAAGCTATCGCGCCTAGTGGCGGAGATGGTCCCGACGCAATTTTTAAGCCCGATTTAGCTGTTGGTGAAATTCATTGGTTTATGGTTCCAGATGAGAAGATTATCCTTCGTTATATTGCGGCCATTATTGTAAAGTGCAATAGATATTTGACTTACCTGAACGACGGAGTTATAAAACCAGGTGATCCTTATATTATTGCATTGAATGGTCGACGCGTCCCATATTCGAATCTTGATGATGATGTACCTTACATAGTAAAGGTATTGCTTTACGAGAACGAGATCCATAAAGCGAATGATTCTATAGTCTCTACGGGTATCTTTTACAACAGAGAATATACAGGTATTTCGGGAGTTCTATTTTCTAACTCGGATTTAAAAAATCTTCCATTAAGATCTGGAAGTGAATTCGTTTTTGTCCATAACCCTATGGCGGATAACCCTATGCAAAAAAGATGGTTTTCAATGGGATACGAGTATTGAAAAGAAGAGAATCTACTACACAAGGAAAATTTCAAGAAGTGATTGGGCATAACGAAGCACACATTCAAATTTACAGCGACCCCCAAAGAGGCTGGTTCATTCGACCAGTCTCTTTTCTTTCTGCCTCCATCTTTTCCCCTTTGTGTACTTCGTGTCCTTTGTGTTTAAAAACACTTTGACCCATTCGGCTCACGAGTTGACCCGAATGTAAATTGTCAGGCTTGAGCCTGCTGGATAAACTTGGATGAACAGTCAGTTTTGACTGTTCATCTTTCGTTTTTAAAAAGGATTGCTCATGGCTTTCCGAGACGAAATCCAGGCCCTCAGCGGGCAAAACGTCAACTTGTGCTTCCAGTGCAGCAAGTGTTCCTCCGGCTGTCCGCTGGCAGATAAGATGGATCTCAAACCGGCCCAGGTAATGCACAGCATCCGCCTGGGCCGTGCCGATTCTGTGCTCAACAGTCAGACGATCTGGTTATGCCTCGATTGCGAGACCTGCACCGCGCGCTGTCCGCAACAAGTGGGGCCAGCCGCGGCGATGGCCGCGGCGCGCGTCCTGGCTTTGCAACGCGGCATCAAGCCCAGCGTGAAGGTAATTGACATTTATTATCACGGCTTCGTGAACAACATGCGCTTGAATGGAAAAATCCACGATGCCTCCGTGGCTGGCATCACCCAGTTGCTCACAGGCCAGTTGATCGCGGATTTGCCGCTGGCGATGAAATTGCTCGTGCGCGGACGCGTCAAACCGCCGCCTCTGCCGTTCGGTGGGGGCCGATTTCGCAAAATTTATCGAAATGCCCTTCGCATAGAAAAGGAATCCCGCGCATGAAACTTGGCTACTACCCAGGTTGCTCGCTGGAGGGCATCAGCGCCGAATACGATGAATCGATCCGCGCCCTGTTTGCCCATCTCGAAATCACGATGGAAGACCTGCCCGATTGGATTTGCTGCGGCACGCTGGCCGCGCCGTCGCTTTCGCGTTTGCTCGGATTGGCGACCCCGCTTTGGAACGTCGCGCAGGCCGAAAAGCAGGGATACGACAAATTGATCGCGCCATGCAGCGCCTGTCTCTATCATTTCAAACATGCGACGAAAGTTGTGGAGGAAAACCCCTCGCTTCGCGCGGACGTCGAGGCGGTCCTCGAACTTCCGTTGGATTCCCCGCCCCCGACGATTCATCCGCTCGAACTCCTGAGCGACGACTCCTTCGAGACGCGGATTCGCGCCTCCGTGCAGCGCGACCTCTCGGACCTCAAAGCGGTCTGCTACTACGGATGTCACATCTCGCGCCCCGCCAAACTAATGCAATTCGACGACCCAGAAAATCCTCAGAGCATGGATCGCCTGCTGAATTGGGTTGGCATCCAAACGTTGGACTGGCCGCGCAAAGTGGATTGCTGCGGCGCACACTTCAGCATGATCAAACCCGATTTCGTGGTGGACATGTGCCAGAAATTATTCGAGTCCGCGTTGGAAGCAGGAGCCGAAGCGATTGTCGTCGGTTGTCCGATGTGCCACGCGAATCTGGATACCCGCCAGGAAGCAATTGCCGAAAAGTTGGGTCATGCCCTCAACATGCCCGTGCTTTATTTCTCGCAAGTGCTTGGGTATGCCTTCGGTCTCCCAGGCGAGAAACTCGGATTCA
This sequence comes from uncultured Anaerolineaceae bacterium, assembly GCA_964371065.1. Classification (GTDB taxonomy): domain Bacteria; phylum Chloroflexota; class Anaerolineae; order Anaerolineales; family Villigracilaceae; genus Denitrolinea. The sequence continues at coordinate 70,159 of CAYJLS010000001.1, forward strand.
AACGTCATATCGTTGATCCGCTACCGCTTCTCAAGTGTCTAAAGTTGGAGGTGGGAAGTGTCTAAAGTTAGAAGTGGGAAGTGCCTAAAGTGAACCCCACTTCCCACTTTAGCCACTTCCCACTTTAGTCACTTTTCAAACCTATGAACAATAATTTTCCAACTCCTCTTGATAAAAACAACAAGCCCGTCGGCGCGGTGATGGTGGTCGGTGGCGGGATCGCGGGAATGCAAGCCAGCCTGGACTTGGCTGATTCTGGATTCAAAGTTTATCTCGTAGAAAAACAACCAGCCATCGGCGGGCACATGGCCGCCCTGGATAAGACCTTCCCTACCAACGACTGCGCCATGTGCACCATCAGTCCGCGCTTGGTGGCAACCGCGGGGCATCGCAACATTTCGGTAATGACCGATACGGAGTTGTTGAAACTCGATGGCGAGGCGGGACATTTTACTGCTACCGTAAATCGTAAGCCGCGCTACATTGATGTGAGCAAATGCACCGCTTGTGGTGATTGTGCAATCGTCTGCCCGATCACCGTCACAGATAACTTCAACGGCGATTTGAATCAACGCAAAGCCACCTATAAACTTTATCCGCAGGCCGTGCCGAACGCGTTCGCCATCGAGAAAAAAGGAATCGCTCCTTGCCGTGATGCCTGCCCCGCAGGTCAACGCGCGCAAGGTTACATCGCCATGATCCGCGAGGGACGTTACGCCGAAGCGCTACGCGTCATCAAGGAAGACAATCCTTTCCCTGGAATTTGTGGGCGCATCTGCAATCATCGTTGCGAGACGGCCTGCAATCGAAATCTTGTTGACGAACCGATCTCGATTGCCGCGCTCAAACGATTTGTCACCGATCAAGTTTATGCGGAGGCGTATGTCGCGCCGCAGCCGGCCGAGAGAAAATTTGAAGAACGCGTCGCTATTATCGGGTCGGGTCCGTGCGGGTTGACCGCCGCCAAGGATTTGGTCTTGGCTGGTTATGGCGTCACCATCTTCGAAGCGTTGCCAGTCGCAGGCGGAATGTTGCGCGTCGGCGTGCCAGAATATCGCCTGCCCACGTGGATCATCAATCGCGAAATCCAGGAGATTCTCGATCTTGGCGTTGAGTTGCGGCTGAACACGCCGGTCAATAATTTGGACGATGTCTTTGCTCAAGGATTTGGTTCGGCGCTGATCGCGGTCGGTGCGCACGAGGGCAAGAAACTGCCGATCCCCGGCGCGGACCATCCCGACGTTTTGGTCAACACGCTTTTCCTGCGCGATGTCCGCATGAACAACGGCCGCGATTTGAAAGACCGCCACGTACTGGTGCTAGGCGGCGGCAATGTTGCGATGGACTGTGCACGCACGGCGCTGCGTCTCGGCGCGAAAAAAGTTGACATGGCCTTTCTCGAATCGCGCGAGACGATGCCTTCGCACGAAGACGAAATCGCCGAAGCGGAGGAAGAGGGCATCACACTTTATCCAAGCCGATCATTTACCCGCGTCTTTTCGGAGGATGGTCACATCAGCGGCGTGGAAGCGGTGAACGTCTCGTTCATGCAATTTGAATCGGACGGGTCGCTGACTCTCGAAACTGTTCCCAACAGCGAACATAAACTCGACTGCGACATGGTTATCTTCGCCATCGGCCAACGCGCGGGACTCGCATTCATCCCCGAAGACGGCGGGGTTGGAATTACAAAGCAACGGACCATCGCAGTTAATCCAAACACATTTGCCACCAGCCGCGCGGGCGTGTTCGCCGCGGGTGACGCGACCACAGGCACAGCCTTTGTCATTGATGCAGTTGCCGCGGGACACAAGTCTGCGGAAAACATCCATAAATATTTGCGCGGCGAGAATCTCGAATTGCGCCATCACGCCGATTTGCCCGTGGTCAAGATGAACCCGACAGAAGTCGCAGAGCAGATCAGGCGCGGAGAAATCAGAGTCCAGCCGCGGGTCAAGATGGAAGCGTTGAATCCCCAGTCGCGCACGCGTTCCTTCGAAGAAGTCCAGCGCGGGTTCACGGAGGAGGAAGCGCGCGCCGAAGCGTCGCGTTGTTTGCAATGCGGCGTGTGTTCGGAATGTCTCGCCTGTTTTTACAAATGCGGCGCGGGCGCGATTGATCACAACCAGACTGCGCGCACCGAGCAGATCGAGGTCGGCGCGGTGATCCTGGCTTCGGGCTTTGAACTATATGACGCGCATCTTTCTGGTGAATACGGTTTTGGACGTTATCCCAACGTGGTCACCAGCCAGCAATACGAACGCATCCTTTCACCGAGCGGGCCGTACAGCGGCCATCTCAAACGCCCATCCGATGACAAAGAACCAAAACGCATCGCGTGGATTCAATGCGTGGGTTCACGCCGCGCCGATCGCAACTGGTGCTCGGCGGTGTGTTGCATGTACGCCACCAAGCAAACCATCATCACGCAGGAGCACGCGCCTGGCACGGATTGCACAGTTTTCTACATTGACTTCCGCGCCTACGGAAAAGGCTTCGACGCGTATTTCGAGCGCGCCAAATCTTCGGGCGTGCGTTATGTGCGCGCCATGCCTTCGACGATTCGACAGGATGCCGCGACGGGGAATCTCGAAATCCAATACGCGCTTCCTGATGGCCGCCTCATCACCGAGACTTTTGACCTGGTCGTGCTTTCTGTTGGTTTGCAAGCCCCAAGCGGGATGAAGCGCCTCGCTGACGAACTGAAAGTGGATCTGACTCCCGACGGCTTTTGCAAAACGACAAATCTTTCTCCGCTCAACACCAGCCGCGAAGGAGTCTATGTCTGCGGGCCGTTTGCCGAACCGAAAGATATTCCTGAAACGGTGATGTCTGCAAGCGCGGCCGCGGCGCGTGCGATGACTCTTTTGGCCGAAGGACGTCACACACTGGTCGCTCCGAAAGTGTATCCACCCGAAATTGACGTGACGGGACAGGAACCGCGCGTAGGCGTCTTCGTCTGTCATTGCGGGACGAACATCGCGGGCGTGGTGGATGTTGCATCGGTTACAGAGTATGCGCGCAGTCTGCCCAATGTGGTCATCGCCGATCACAATCTATTTACTTGTTCAACAGACTCGCAAGCTAAGATCCAAGCGGCAGTCAAGGAATACAACCTCAACCGCGTGGTGGTGGCCTCCTGCACACCGCGCACACATGAGCCATTATTCCAGAACGCAATCCGCGAAGCGGGTCTGAATTTCTATTTATTTGAATTGGCCAATATCCGTGATCAATGTTCGTGGGTGCATCGCGACCAACCCGAAGCCGCGACGCAAAAATCCAAAGATCTCGTCCGCATGGCAGTGACGAAGGTGCGGATGGTCGAGCCGTTGCAACGTAAGTCGCTCGAGTTCAATCACGACGCGTTGGTCATCGGCGGCGGCGTAGCGGGAATGACCGCCGCAAACGAGTTGGCCGACCAGGGCTTCAAGGTCTCCATCGTCGAGCGTGAAAGCGAATTAGGCGGGAATATGCGGCATTTGCATTTCCTGTTGAGTCACGCTGAACCGCAAGTGCTGCTCAAGAAGTTGGTCGAGAAGACACTCAATCATCCCAACATTCATACTTTCTTGAATGCTGAGATCAAATCATTTGCTGGAAGTTTGGGGAAGTACACAACGACAGTTCGAAGTGGGAAGTTTGAAGTGCGAAGTGCGGAGTTCGAAGTGCCTGAAGTGTCTAAAGTGTCTAAAGTGCAAAGTGGGGGCGATCTCAACTCCGAACTTCAAACTTTAGACACTTCCAACTTCCCACTTCCAACTTTAGACACTTCAAACTTTAGACACTTCACACTTCATCACGGCGTGGTCATCGTGGCAACGGGCGCGAAGCCCTATCAACCCAGCGAATATCTCTACGGTCAGGATGAACGCGTCATCACGCAACTTGAGATGGAAAACTTGCTCGTCAATCGAAAATCTGAAATCGAAAATCTAAAATCGGTTGTCATGATCCAGTGTGTCGGCTCGCGCACGGCGGAGCGACCGTATTGCAGTCGTCTGTGTTGTGGACAGGCGGTGAAGAACGCGATGGAGATCAAGAAGATCAACCCGCAGACCGAAGTTTATATTTTGTATCGCGACATGCGGACTTATGGGTTGATGGAACCTTATTATCGTCAGGCACGCGAGATGGGAGTGACATTCCTGCGGTTCGACGCGGAGTATCCGCCCAAAGTCCAACGTCAGGAGACGTTGGAGTCCGCGACATTGCAGGTCATCGTCCACGATGAAATGCTCGACGCGGATGTTGTGTTCGAGGCGGATCGTGTCGCTTTATCGGTAGCGGTTGTCCCGCGGGATGATGCGGGCGAAGTCGCCCAGTTGCTCAAAGTGCCGCGCACTGCGGATGGTTTCTTCCAGGAAGCGCATCTCAAATTGCGCCCCGTTGATTTTGCCAGCGACGGAATCTTTTTATGCGGCATGGCACATTATCCGAAGAAAGCCCTGACCGAGACAGTGACCCAAGCCCTGGCCGCCGCGGGGCGCGCCGCAACCGTTTTATCCAATCGCACCATCGAGATCGAGCCGATCATCTCCCATGTCAACGAAGATAAATGCGACGGCTGCGCGTATTGCGTTGACCCGTGCCCGTTCAAGGCCATCACGCTGGTTGAATATCAGAACGAAGCGGGGCAGACCAAGAAGCGGGTCGTGGTTGACGAGACGGTCTGCAAAGGTTGTGGGACCTGCCAGGCCACCTGTCCGAAAAACGCGATCTTCGTCTGGCATTTCAAATTGGATTACCTGCGCGCCATGACAATGGCGGCGTTGGGAAAATAATTCACTCGTATCCGTCATTGCGAGGAGCGAACGAAGTGAGCGACGAAGCAATCCGCGCGTTGAAAAAAGAGATTGCTTCGCGGAGTTTACACTGAGCCTCCGAAGTGCTCGCAATGACGGGTAGTTGGAAATTTCGGAAAATGGAAAACGTTTATGCCTGAAAACAACTTTGAACCTATCATCATTGTTTACACCTGCTACTGGTGTTCCTATACTGCTGCTGATTTGGCTGGAACTTCACGTTTGCAATATCCGCCGAATATCCGAATCATCCGCGTGCAGTGCAGCGGGATGGTACATCCCAATCTGGTGATGGACGCTTTAACCAACGGCGCGGACGGGGTGTTGATGTGCGGATGCCACGAGGGAGATTGTCACTATCTCGAAGGCAACCTGCGCGCCAAGTCCCGCGCGGATGCGATCAAGATGATGCTGGAGGACTTCGCGCTCGAACCGGAACGCTATCGGCTCGAATGGATCGCGGCATCCGAAGGTCCGCGCTTCGCGCAGGTGATGACCGAAATGGTAGAGCAGGTCAAAAGAGTCGGGCCGAGTCCGTACAAGTAGGTCACGTTTGTAACGTGACTGTCACGCTACAAGCGTGACCTACGTTTCAGACAAGAAGGAGGTACCGTCATTCAAAATGGGTTTTCGATTATCTTCCATTCACAATATTAGCAAGGAGGAACAATGCCAGTAAAAGTTGCGCAAGAATGGTTTGCCATCTGCGGCGGTTGCGAAGTGACCGTGCTCGACGTTGGCGAACCTCTGCTCGACCTCCTGCCCGAATTGGAGTTTGTCCATTTCCCAGTCATCATGGACCACAAACTCTACGGGCAGACAGGTGAAAACAGTGTAGCGGATATTCCACAGGCCGATGTCGGCATCATCACGGGGGGAATCCGCAATGAGGAGAATCGGCATCTCGCCGAGTTGATGCGTTCGCGCGTGAACTTTCTGATCGCGATGGGATCCTGCGCCTGCTACGGTGGCATCCCAGCGTTGGCGAACCAGTTCACGCTGGAGGATCTCTACGAGCGCGTCTATCGCGGGAATTCAACAACCGTTGCCGGCGAGACGCCGAAAGGCGCGGTGCCAGCCCTGACCGACCGCGTCTACGCGTTGGACGAAGTGGTGAAGGTGGACCTCAAACTGCCTGGCTGCCCGACCACGCCTGACATGTTCGCGGGAGCGGTCCTGCACCTGTTGAAAGGGACGCCCTTCGCCCTCGAAGAGAAAAGCGTCTGCGATCAATGCCCGACCATCCGCCAGAAGAAAGCCGTCTCCACTTTGAAGCGCCCGCTCGAACCGATTGAAGGCGCGGGCGAGCCGCTCAACACCGTGCGCTGTCTGATGGAACAAGGTTTCTTATGCCAAGGTCCCGCCACCCGCGCGGGATGCGGCGGAATGGAAGGCGGCACGCCGCGCTGCATCAAAGCCTATATGGCCTGCCGAGGTTGCTACGGTCCGCTGCGCGACGATGCCAATCCCATGGTGGACATGATGGGCGCGCTCTCGACCATCGGCCTGGACCCCGCTCAAATTCCAGATCGAGCCGCCCAGTTCAATCGCTTCGCAGGCGCCAAAGGCCGCCTGCGCGTCACAGGAAGGAAGTGAGCCATGGGTAAAACACTCGTTATCCAACCTGTCAGTCGAATCGAAGGTCACGCAAAAGTCACGATCCAGTTGAACGACGCGGGCGATGTGGACGATGCGCGCGTCAACGTCATCGAACTGCGCGGCTTCGAGAAGTTCTGCGTGGGCAAACCCGTCGAGGAAATGCCGCGTATCACCACGCGCATCTGCGGCGTCTGTCCCTGGTCGCATCACCTAGCCTCAGCCAAAGCCAACGATGCGGTGTTCGGCGTCGAGCCAGCGCCAGCGGGGAAGAAACTGCGCCAGTTGTGCAACAGCATCGCCTACATGGAGGAGCACATCCTTCACTTCTACATCCTCGGCGGCCCGGACTTCGTAATGGGGCCAACCTCGGAATACCCGTCGCGCAACGTGATCGGAATCGTCGGCGCGGTGCCGGATGTCGCCAAGCAGGTCGTCAAAGTGCGGCACATGTGCGCCAAGATGCTGGAGATGATCGCGGGCAAATCCATCCATCCCGATGCGGCCGTCCCTGGCGGATTCAGCAAGCCGCTTCAAAAGGAGGAACGCGATGCGCTCCTTCCGATGGCGCAGGAATGTCTCGAGCTGGCAAAGTTCAGCATCAAGTTTGCCAAGGAAAACATCTTCCCGAAATATCTCGACGCGGTGAAAACCATCGGCACGATCACTTCGGGATTCCTGGGGACGGTTGCCGCCGACGGCGCGCTCGACCTGTACGATGGCAAACTCCGCATGATGTATTCCGACGGTTCGTACGAGGACTTCGCCGCCAATGATTACGCGGATTTCATCGGAGAACACGTCGAGGACTGGACCTACCTCAAGTTCCCGTATGCCAAGAAGCGCGGCCCATTCCTGCTCGAAGACAATGCGCCGAGCCTCTATCGCGTGAACACGCTGGCGCGCATCAACGTGGCGGATTACATCCCGACCCCGCTGGCGCAAAAGGAACTGGAAGAGTTCCGCGCCAACTTTGGCCGCCCCGCGCAACTAACGCTTCTCTATCACTGGGCGCGTCTGATCGAACTGCTCTACAACGCGGAAATGGCCGTCCAGTTGTTGAACGATCCTGAGATCACCAGCCGTGAGACGCGCGTCAAAGTGACGCCGCGCGCCGCGCGTGGTATTGGTGTGGTCGAAGCCCCGCGTGGGACTCTGATCCACGATTACACCACCGACGACAACGGCCTGCTCACGCACGTCAACCTGATCGTCGCCACCTGCCAGAACAACTCAGCCATCAATCTCTCGGTCCGGCAGGCTGCGAAGACGTTGATCAAAGGCGGCAAGTACGACCAGGGCACGCTCAACATGGTCGAGATGGCGATCCGCGCCTACGATCCGTGCCTCTCGTGCGCCACGCACAAACTCGACGGTTCGATCCCCGTCAAACTGGACATCGTCGGCCCAGACGGAAAATTGCTCGATACGCTGACGAACACGTAAGTGGCTAAAGTCGAGAAGTGACCAAAGCATGAATTGACTAAAGTGTGGAGTGACTAAAGTGCAAAGTGGGGGTGCAATCACTTTAGTCACTTCTCACTTCCCACTCTGCACTTTTCACTTTAGTCACTTTTCACTTTAGTCACTTTTCACATTAGCCACTTCTCACTTCCCACTTTAGACACTTATGGACATCCTTCCCTCCTTTTGCCGCGCGCGTGTATTGATCCTCGGCGTAGGCAACGTTCTATTTGGCAATGATGGCTTCGGGCCAGAAGTCATTGACTATCTCACGCGTCACTTTGCGATTCCCGATGATGTTTACGCCATAGATGTCGGCACAGGCGCGCGCAAAGTACTTTTCACCGTCAGCCTGAGCGAGACCCGCCCAGAAGAGATCGTCATCGTGGACGCGGTGGATTGGGGACAGGAAATCGGAAGCGTCTCGGAGATTCCCGTCGAGTCGCTGCCCATCACCAAAGTGGACGACTTCTCACTGCACCAAGTCCCGACCTCCAACATGCTGCGGGAATTGCAGGATGACTGCGGCGTCAAGGTAACGGTCATGGTTTGCGATGTGGGTGAAGTTCCCCAGGTGATCGAGCCAGGGATAAGCCCGCAGATCAAGATCGCTGTTTCCCGGGCCGTCGAAAAGATCGCGGCCCGCTATGGGATGACGCCCAAAACATCGTCCTATGGGGCATCTAGCCCGCCAGCCTGGAGATCGGCCTGGAACTCTCTGACACGGTCGCGTTGTTGCTGGACACTGTCACCGAAAAAGTGGTGAGCGAACTACGACAATGGGGGCACGTTCTTTCACCGATTGCCTGATTTTCACAGGGAAGCCTGGCTGGCAACAGATATTTTTACGGGACTTTACCGGCCGGGTTTATTTTTTCATCCTACCTTTTTCCATTCCACTCGTCAATCAAGCGCTCAAAAAATTCATCGAGGTAACGCAGCCGTTCCTCGGCAATCGCGCGCGCGGTGACGGTGAACATGCGCTGGCGGACTTTGCGAAGTTTGAAGAGATGCTCGTGGTACCCGCTGTGCGCTTCACCCTCGACCTCGCGGCCGGTCTCCAAAAACTGACGCGACGGTTGCTCGTACCAGGGCGTTCCCGCCAGCGTGGCATAGCCGATGGCGCGCGCCGCGCCGATCGCGCCGATCACATCCAGTTTGTCCGCGTCGAACAGGATTTTCGCTTCGAGGGTTTGTGGCGTCTCTGTGCCGCGAAAGCGATGCGCGCGGATGCAATGCTGGACAGCCGCGATCTGCTCTGCCTCCCATCCCTCGGCGGCGAGGATTTGCGCGGCAAACTCGGCGGAGGCGTGATGATGCTCCGCGCGGGACTCGCCGCCGGGCGTGGCGCCCTCGGCGTCGTGCAGAAGCGCGGCGGCGCGGACGATGGCTAGGTCCGCGCCCTCGGCCTCCGCCAGCCGTTCGGCCATCCGATAGACGCGCAGAACGTGGTCGAAATCGTGGACGGGATCGGAATCTGTGTACCAGGCGCGGGCTTGTTCGATGGTGGGCATAATTCGTCTTGACTTCCTGTCGCTTGCGTTGTATGATGACGGTGAAGATCGGGTGACCCAGGGACCTGGCAGCACACCACTGACGGCTGAACTGGGATGTACCCTAGAGGAGTCATAACCGACAACCGGCAAAACCGGCTCGTCAAAGTTGAGCGGGTTGACCGTTCCTCCGACAGGGACCCCGATCTTGGTTTTTAATATTCTGAAAGAAGTTCCTTTACGGTTACTCGCAGGTCTGGTGTTTGCGTCTTTTTGAAGACATCAAAAGCTTTCTTGTGCGCCCGCGAATTCTTGCCAACCTGAGCAAAACGGATTGTTGATGGGTTGAATTTTATGCCTGATCGCTTAAACAGGTTGCTCAAATACAGTTTGATATCTGCGTCCCTGCCGGGGTATTCAAGGTCTATCACGATGCTGGTGGTGGAACGCATGTGGTCTTTCAGAAGCAGATACAGCCCAATGGAAAACATTTTTAGATAGATCACCTTGCCGTCATCTCCCTTTCTCCGTAGACGGCGCAGGCATTCGCGCTTCACAATCGCAGTGATTAGAATTGCGCTCGCCTCTCCATTCGAAAACGCCAGCACGGTGGGGATTTTGGTGTCGCCGATCTTGCCGCTTTGATCTACTTCAACTTTCATTCCCGTTCTCCCCCAACTCATCGCGGATATTCTCGCTCCACTGGATGCCCTCGCGCGCCATGTAATACGCGCCCAGAATGGTGGGGGCGAGCCACAGGGCGATATGCAGAACGAGGGTGTAGCCAGTAGCGACGGCGGTCCCCACCCCGTAGGCTTCGAGCACGGCAATACCGGGCTTGTCGAAGGTACCCACGTAGCCCGGCGCGGATGGGATGGTGGTCGCGAGATTGACGATGCCGTTCATCAGCATCAGCGCAAAGAACGAGACACTGAAATCAAAGGCGTGCATCACGAACCAGTATTTGCAAGTCTCCAACAGCCAGATGACGGCTGACGTGACGAAGACCATCAACACGTTGGCGGGCGAGCGCAACGAAGCCAGCCCGTCGAGGAACTTGTTCATGATCCCGATGATTTTCTCGTGCAGGCGTTTGGGCGTCAGATGCTCGATGAACCACAGCCCCACACGCGCAGTCACCAGCGGAAACATGGCCGCCAGCAGGAAAATCGCCAGCGCGCCGAGGAACGCGGCCGCGCCCCACACCGTCAGCGATTGGATGTCGCCGACGAAGCCCGAGTCGCTGTTGATGCGCGCCAGTTCGGGCAGGTTGAGGAACACGAAGGCCAGCATCACCACACCGTCGAAGATGCGTTCCACGATGACGGTTGCCAGCGAAGCCGAGACCGGCACGCCCTCCTTGCGTTTCAAAATCACGGCGCGCAATACCTCTCCCGCGCGGGCAGGATAAATATTGTTGCCCATGTAACCGATGCACACGATGGGAAACATTTTGCTCGTGGAGATCGGCTTGATTGGTTTGAGTAGATAATGCCAGCGCCACGCCCGCGCCCACAATGCCACAAGATAGACGGCCACGCCGGGAATCAGCCACCAATACTCGGCGGATTTGACCGCGATCCAAAACGACGCCCAGTCCAACCCGCGCACGACCCAATATACAAAAACGAGGCTGATAACCAGCCCCAGCCAGAATTGCCACTTTTTCATGCGGGGGATTTTACCAGATTGAGAAACCGTCCGTTGCGCCAGCAGTTCAACTACTGGCGCAACAACTCTGGCGCAACGGACGTTGTCTCTACGATATAATTCGACTATGGAACTCAACCGCTCCGCCCCGGACTTTGAGTTGCGCGGCCTCGACGGGCGTATCCATCGCCTGGGCGATACCCGCGGACGAATCGTCGTAGTCAACTTCTGGTCGGCGGACTGCCCGCACGTGGAGCGGACGGACGCGCGGATGCTGGCGTCGTTGGCGCGCTGGGGCGCGCAGGTCGTCTTGCTGGCAATCGCCTCGAACGCGAACGAATCGGCTGGGGCGTTGGAAAACGCGTCTCGCAGCCGCGGCCCGCTCACGGTCATGAAAGATGCGGGACATGTCGTCGCGGACCTGTACGCGGCGCAGGTCACGCCCGAGGTTTTTGTCGTGGACCGCGCGGGAGTCGTCCGCTATCGCGGCGCAGTGGACGATGTCTCGTTCCGCCAGCGCGTCCCGACGCGTTTTTATTTGGAGGAGGCGGTGGAGGCGTTACTGGATGGCCGCCTGCCGACGGTTGCGGAAGTCCCGGCGTTCGGCTGTTCCATCGTCCGCGAAACTTGAATCATGCTAGAATACCTTTGTGAGCGCGATTCCCGAACGCATCCTCTTTTTGAAAAAAGTTCATCTGTTCAGCGGCCTGTCGGAAGACGATTTAAACGACCTGGCGCAGGCGCTGGCGGATGAACCGTTTAAGACAGGGGACGTGATCATCCAGCAGGGCACGCGCGGCGACACGTTTTATATCATTTACAGCGGCACGGTAAAGGTAGTGCGAAGCCAAAAAAAACGCGAGCAGACGCTGGCGCATCTGGTGCAACAGGATTTTTTTGGGGAAGAGGAGTTGTTCACCAAAAAAACGCGTACCGCTTCCATCATTGCCGCCAGCGACGGGAGCCTGCTGACCCTGCATCACTCAAAACTGAATGACCTGCTGAAACGCGCCCCGAAATTAAAGCCGAATTTCGATGAGGTCGTCTCAACGCATCGCTTATGGCGGCGCTTGCAATTCAAATGGGTGCGGACGGATGAGGTGGTGTATTTCCTGGCGCGCAAGCATCCGATCCTGCTGTGGCGCGCGCTGACGTTGCCCGTGATTTCGCTGGCGTTTCCCGCGCTGGTCGCCTTCTGGGGACTGCTCATCGGTTCCGGGTGGCCGTTCGCGGTGGCGGCTTTGATCGCGTTCGCCATCGCCGGGTGGATGGTCTGGCTGGTAGTGGACTGGGGCAACGATTATTATGTGGTCACCAACCAGCGCGTGGTGTGGATCGAAAAGGTGATCGGCATTTTCGACAGCCGCCAGGAAGCGCCGTTGAGCACGATCCTTTCCGTGGGCGTGGAGACCGATGCGATCGGCAGGATCCTGGACTATGGCAATGTCATCGTCCGCACGTTCGTGGGCAAGATCCCGTTCAATCACGTCAGGCATCCAAACCAGGCTGCGCGGCTGGTGGAGGAATACTGGGGGCGCGCCAAGGAACGCAACCTGGGCGCCGAGAAGGAAGCCATGAAAGACGCGCTTCGCAAGCGCTTGAACCTGCCCATCCCGCCCAAACCCGAAGCCGCTGCGCCCGAACCGCAAAAATTTTCCAAATTGCGGCGGCCAAGTGTGCTCAAACTTTTCCTGGCCAACATCTTCAAATTGCGCCTGGAGGATGGCGATACAGTGACATATCGCAAGCATGGCTTTGTTCTTTTTAAACTGATCTGGGTTCCTTCGGGCATCATCCTCGTGATGTTCCTCGGGTGGCTGATACGCATTATTTACCTCATTGCCCATCCGACGGAAGTATTGGTCTCGATGCAGAACGGCAGGCTGGTGGTGGATTCGCTCGTGTTGGCGCTCCCGATCATTGCCATGCCTTTCCATTTTTGGTGGGTCTATCAATACCTGGACTGGTCGAACGATATTTTTCGGGTCACGCCGGACCAGATCATTGACATTGACAGGACGCCGTTCGGCTCCGAGGAACGCCGCGCCGCCGCGCTGGAGAACATTCTCAGCACCGAATCGGAGCGCATCGGTTTTCTGGGAAATATTTTCAATTTCGGCACGGTGTATATCACTGTCGGCGGGGCGAAACTGGAATTCGAGGATGTCTTCGACCCGGCCACGGTTCAATCCGACATTGACCGCCGCCGCATGGCGCGCGTTTCCGCCAAAAATGCCGCGCTGGCTGCGGCGGAACGCGAACGCATGGCAGAATGGATTGCCACCTATCATCTCAGTTCCGCGGAATTCACGCAGGAACAAAAACAGGAACAGGAAAAGAACAAGCCAAATCCAGAGTAAAATCGGCACGCAAATAAAACCACAGATGAAAGGGATAAAACTGCGTATCCCTTTCATCCCTTTTATCTTTTTCATCCGTGGACATTTTCTAGAGGTAGAGATGACGTTACGCACCATCGTCACGCTCCCGGCCCCGGTCCTGCGCCGCAAAGCCCGGGCCGTGACCGTCTTTGATAAAAAACTGCAAACCGTGATTGACGATATGATCGAGACCATGCGCGATGCGCCGGGCGTCGGTTTGGCCGCGCCGCAGGTGGGAATCTCCGACCGCCTGATCGTAGTGGAATATTATCAAAATGAGGAAGCCGAGGAACTCGAAGACGACACGCGGAAGAAGGTTTGGGTGATGCTCAACCCGGAGATCGTCAAAACCTCCGAAGAAAAAGTGATGGGCGTGGAGGGTTGCCTCTCCGTGCCAAACCTGGTCGGCGAGGTGGAACGCCACGCGGCCATCCAGGTTAAGGGACTCAATCGCCGCGGCCAGCCGATGCGCGTCAAGGCGCAGGGTTGGCTGGCGCGCATCTTCCAGCACGAGGTTGACCACCTGAATGGCGTCGTCTTCACCGACCGCGCGACCCGCGTCTGGTTGCCCGAGACCGAGGCAGAAAAGGAAGACCGCGTGTAATGGCCTCCATTTACCGACTCACCGCCGCCGACCTGCCGCAGTTACGCAAATTCTGGAAGGATCAATGGGACGGTGAATTTGTTGTGGCGCACGGAACCATTTTCCGCCCCGAAAACGTAAGCGGGTTTATCGCCCTGGACGACAACACGTGGATCGGCCTGGTCACATACACCTTTTTGGAGACCGATTGCGAGATTGTTTCCCTGGATAGCCTGCGCGAAAACCAGGGCATTGGCACAGCCCTGGTCGGGAAAGTGGTCGAGGAGGCGCAGGCAAATCAGTGCCGCCGCGTGCACCTGACGACCACCAACGCCAACCTGTGCGCCCTCGGCTTTTACCAGAAACGCGGCTTCGCGCTCTGCTCCCTGCGAGTCGGCGCGATGGAAGAAGCGCGCGTTCTCAAACCGGGCATCCCGCTCATCGGCGAGAACCACATCCCCCTGCGGGATGAGATCGAGTTGGAAATGATGTTGTCGTAGGTACACAAGTAGACACGTACACAGGTACACACGTCCAGGCATCAAGTTTTCAATCGCCAATTACCAGTCACCAATTACCAATCGTAAATCGTCAATCCAAAATCGAAAATGTATTTAAAGCGCCTCTCCCTCACCAACTTCCGCAACTTCACCCGCCTGGACATGGATGTGCCACGGCGGTCTGTTTTGCTGGTGGGTGACAACGCGCAGGGCAAGACCAGCATCCTCGAAGCCATCTATTTTCTCGCGGCGTTGACTTCGTTTCAAACCAACGCCGATCGGCAGATGGTCAATTTCCTGGAAGCGCGCAACACGCCCGCGGTGGGACGCATCGTGGGCGAGTACGTGCGCGGCACCCGCACGCACAAACTCGAAGTGCGCCTCATCCTCGAGCCGACGGGCGTCAACGGACAACGTTTTCGCAAAGAGATTCTGCTCGACGGCGTGAAAAAACAGGCCAGCGACGCGGTCGGCAAATTCAGCGCGGTGGTTTTCGTGCCGCAGATGTCGCAGATCATCGAGGGCGGGCCGGACGAACGCCGCCGCTATCTCAACCTGGCGCTGGCGCAAGCCGTCCCGGCCTACGCGGGCGCGCTCGGCGATTACACCAAAGCCCTCGAACAGCGCAACGCCCTGCTCAAATTGTTGAACGAACGCGCGGGCGCCGTCCTGACTGGCGTAGCCGTGTCGAAGGGGAACGCGGACTCGCTCGAAGTCTGGGACGAGACGCTGGCGCGGCTCGGCGCGCAGATCATCCAGTGGCGCATCGCGGCCGTCCAGGAGTTGGAAAAGCAGGCGGCGCGCATCCACCTCGAACTGACGCGCGGGGACGAAGTGTTGCGTCTCGCCTACGAACCGTCCTTCGACCCCCTGCCGAAGATCGCCCTCAAACTGGACGCGCCTGTGGACCGCTCCGGCATCGAACTGAAGGACATCCAGCGCGGCTTCCTGGACCGCTTGCGGGGCGCGCGCTCCGAGGAGATCGCGCGCGGGGTGACAACCATTGGCCCGCACCGCGACGAGTTGCGTTTCCTCGCCAACAAAATTGACCTCGGCGACTACGGCTCGCGCGGACAGATCCGCACGGCGTTGCTCTCGCTCAAACTGGCAGAGGTGGCGTGGATCAAGGCGCGCACGGCGCAGTGGCCGGTCATCCTGCTGGATGAGGTGATGGCCGAACTCGACCTACAACGCCGCGCCGACCTGTTGAAGTATCTCGGTGAGGCCGAACAATCCCTGCTGACCGCCACCGATGTGAATATGTTCACGCCTGAATTCGTGGAGGGAGCAAAAGTCTGGCGAGTGAAAAACGGGAAAGTGGAGATGTAGGACAAATTGCCAATTTGTCCCAGGTGGCGCAAATTGCCAATTTGCGCTACAAAGGAGTCAAACATGTCTGTCAAACACACCGAAGATGTCGAAAAGAAAAACGTGGCCGCGGGCAAGGACACCACGATTCAGGTTTTGATCCCCGCGCAGGAAGGCCCCAACTTTGCCCTGCGGAAATTTTCGATGAAGCCCGGCGGCGGGATGCCGCGTCACACCAACACCGTGGAACACGAGCAATATGTGTTACGCGGCCATGCGAAAATCGGGATTGGCGATGAGACGTTTGAAGTCAACGCGGGTGACGTGGTTTTCATCCCCGAAGGCGTTGTCCATTTTTACGAGAACCTCGGCGAGGAGCCGTTCGAGTTCCTGTGCATCGTGCCCAACCAGCCGGATGAGATCAAGATCGTGGGGGAGGCGTGTTAGCCCGCAGGGCTTCGTAAGCGCAGAATTCGTGGATGGAAGGCAGACCTGCCGAAGGTGTCTCACCCGCGCCGTGATTAACCGAAACGATTGCGAAGACACGCGTCACGATAATCGAGCTTCTTCGGAGACACCTTCGGCAGGTCTTGACAGCGTGGGACGAATTTCCAGCATCCTCCACAAACCTCGTATAATAGGGACACTCTTACAGATTGGCAGGTATTCCGTCATGATCAACACATCCAACTAATTCCGTAGGCTGCGTTTTACAGGCTCGCGCGGCGCAAGTAGTTCCTTTGCCTCTGGACGACTAAAGTCGTCACTACATGGTTGATGATTTAGTCATCACTACATGGTTTGACGATTAAAGTCATACTACAAACTCAACACCCAAATCCTATGACCCAACAAAAACGCATTACCGACAACCTCGACGCCATGCTGGACGTGCTTCCCCCGACGATCCGCCATGCGGTCGAGGCCG
>CAYJLS010000001.1:86966-104203 GCA_964371065.1 uncultured Anaerolineaceae bacterium
CTCGACGCCATGCTGGACGTGCTTCCCCCGACGATCCGCCATGCGGTCGAGGCCGCCAACCAAAAAGAATACCTGCTCGAAATCATCCTCGACCTCGGGCGCGTGTCCACCGCGCGCTTCGTGGAAGAAGAGATCGTGCTCGATCCGAAAGAAGTGACCCGCGCCGACCTCGACTACGTCACCGAGCGCATCGGCGATTTCGACGCCGACAACCGCGCCGGCATGGAGCGCACGCTTCATCGCATCTCCGCCATTCGCAACCGCCGCGGCGCCATCGTCGGTCTCACTTGCCGCGTCGGGCGCGCCGTCTACGGGACGATTGACATCATCGAGGATATCGTCAACTCGGGCAAATCCCTGCTGATTCTCGGCCGTCCCGGTGTGGGCAAAACCACCCTCCTGCGCGAAGCCGCGCGCATCCTCGCGGAAACCAAGCGCGTCGTCATCGTGGACACCTCCAACGAGATCGGCGGCGATGGCGACGTGCCACATCCCGCGGTCGGCAAGGCGCGCCGGATGCAAGTCAAAGTGCCGACGCTCCAGCACGAGGTCATGATCGAGGCGGTCGAGAATCACAATCCCGAGGTCATCGTCATTGACGAGATCGGGCGCGAACTCGAAGCCCAGGCGGCGCGCACCATCGCCGAGCGCGGTGTGCAACTCATCGGCACGGCGCACGGCATCACGCTCGACAACCTGCTGCTCAACCCGACCCTCAGCGACCTGGTCGGCGGGATCGAAGCGGTCACTCTCTCGGACGAGGAAGCGCGTCGGCGCGGCACCCAGAAGACGGTGCTCGAACGGCGCGCCCCGCCCACCTTCGACGTGCTGGTCGAGATCCAGACGCGCGACCGTTTCGCGGTCCACACCGACATCCTGGGCTCGGTGGACGCGCTCCTGCGCGGCTTCCCGATCCCGCCCGAAATCCGCACGCGCGACGACGAGGGGCAGATCAAGATCGAGAAAGCCGCGCCCACTGTGGGGTCCAAGCTGGATGCGAAGGAGACGACGAAAGTCTCGCCGCGCCGCGGACGTCCGCCGCTCGATCCGACTCAGGGCCGGCTGGCTCCTGTCCCCGACGCGTCGACTCCCGCCCCGCGCGGCGCCCCCGGCGCGTCCGCGTTGACGACCGGCGCCATCGCCATAAGGGCGATCCGCATCTATCCGTATGGCGTGGCGCGCAACCGGCTGCAACAGGCCGCCAAACGATTCGGCGTGCCGGCCGTCATCGTGCGCGACGTGGAGGAAGCCGACGCGCTCGTGACCCTGCGCTCGTACTACCGCGACCGCCAGGCGACGGTGATAGACGCCGAGGCGCGCGGCATGCCCGTTTATGTTTTGCGCGCCAACACCGTCGCACAGGTGGAGCAGTTCATGGGCGACCTGTTCAACCTGCCGATGGAAGGCGTGGCGGCGCACAGCGGCGAACTCGACAACGTGCGCGACGAGACGCAGGTCGCCATCGCGGCGGTGCTCAACGGCGAGCGCTGGGTGGACCTTCCCCCCGGCCCGTCGCTCGTGCGCCGCTTGCAACACGAAATGGCGCGCACCGCGGAGTTGGTTTCGCATTCCTACGGCAAAGAGCCGAGGAGGCATGTGAGGATCTTCCGCGAATAATTAGTGATCAGTGATCAGTGTTCAGTCACTGATAACTGGTCACTGATTACTGATCACTGTATCCCATGTTCATCACCCTCGAAGGCCCCGAAGGTTCCGGCAAGACCTCCCACATCCCCTATCTTGTGGAATATTTCCGCGAGCAGGGCTACGTCGTTTTCCCGACGCGCGAGCCGGGCGGGACATCCATCGGCGAGCAAATTCGCGAAGTCATCCACGATTTGAAAAACGTGGAGATGCACCCGCGCACAGAGACGTTGCTCTACCAGGCGGCGCGCGCCCAGATCGTGGAGCAGGTTATCCAGCCGCGGCTGAAAGCGGGCGAGATCGTCCTCTCCGACCGCTACGCCGATTCGACCATCGCGTACCAGGGCTACGGTCACCAGCAGGATTTGGAGCGTGTGCGCGCCCTCGTCCGCTATGCCACCGGCGGACTGGTCCCCGATATGACGATCCTGCTTGACCTGGATGTGGAAGTCGGCTTGAATCGTAAGAAACAAAATAATGCGGAGTGGAATCGCATGGATGATCATGCCGTTGAATTCTATCGCCGCGTCCGCGCGGGGTATCTCGAAATGGTGAAGCAGGAACCCGTCCGCTGGCGCGTGGTGGACGCGGGCCGCGAGTGGAAGTCCGTGCAGGAGGAGTTGAGGAAGGTGATTGATTCCCGCTTGCGAACAGGAAATGGTTGACGCACATGAGAAACGGGGTATACTGGCGGTAGAACAAAAGGTATAACCATGACAATCGTAAAAACCGCTATCTCTATTCAAAAGAATCTTTTCCAACATGCCGAGGAAATCGCCAAAGAAATGAAGATTTCCCGCAGTCGTCTTTTCGTGCTGGCGGTCGAGGATTTTATCCGCCGTTACGAAAACAAACTGCTGTTGGAAGAAATCAATCGCGCTTACGCCGATGGTCCCGACCCCGAGGAGCAGGAATACCTTCGCCGAATGCAACGCAAGTCAATCCAGTCATTGGAGGGTAAGGAATGGTGATCCAACAGGGAGATGTGCATTGGATGGATTTTGGCGAGCCTGACGAATCGGAGCCAGGTAGCATGCGTCCGTGGGTTGTTGTTCAAAACAACCTATTCAACTTGAGCAGGATCAACACGGTGGTCTTGTGCGCGCTTACATCGAATATGAAATGGGCGAACACTCCGGGGAATGTCGCTCTGGAAGCGGGGGAGGCAAATTTATCAAAGCCGAGCGTGGTGCTTGTTGCGCAGATGATGACTGTGGACAAAAGCCAATTGGGTGAGTATCTTGGCACATTGTCAAGAAAGCGAGTTCACCAAATCGCCAACGGCATCCGCGTCTTGACTGAACCACGCGAGGTTGAATAAGGTGATTTCGAGCCAACTGCCTGATGTATAATATTCGTTATGAACACAGCAGAGTCAAATCGCGTGATTCGAAAATGTAAAGATGCCCTTGCCAAAACCTATGGCAAGCGGCTCCGGGGTGTGATTCTATACGGCTCGATTGCGCGAAAGACGGCGGAAAAAACCAGCGACATTGATTTGCTCGTTTTGTTGACTCCCCCCTTCGATTATTTTACCGAATTGAGAAAAATCGTGGATGTGCTGTATCCCGTCCAATTGGATTCGGACAGATTGATTTCCGCGAAACCCGTTCTGGCAACAGACTACGAATCGGGCAGTCTGGCCTTGTATCGAAACGCTGCGCGGGATGGGGTCGTTGTCTGATGGTTGAATATTCCAATGAAATCACCGCCAACCTTGAAAGGGCGGACGACTCCATGCAGGTGGCAAGAGACCTGCTTGAAAAATATCATTACGATGTTGCCGCGTCACGAGCCTATTACGCGGCGTTCTATGCGGCCAGCGCGCTGCTTTTGGGAAAGAATATTGACCCCAGTAAACACAGCGGGGTGATTTCCGCCATCCATCGGGAATTTGTGAAGTCAGGAAAACTCGCGGTTGCGCAGGGCAAGAACTTGAACTGGCTATTTGAATTGCGAGGCGTGGGAGATTACGGGGTGATCGTCCACGTGACGGAGGGAGAGGCGATCCGCGCAGTGAAGGTGGCGGAAGATTTTATTGTTGCGGTGAAGAGTTTGCTTGATTGATTGACAATCGCGTGGTGGACGCGGGCCGCGAGTGGCCGTCCGTGCAGGATGAGTTGAGAAAGGTTGTGCTGGAAAAATTGGGAGAACGAAGATGAGCGAAGAATATCCCAAAAACAAGACGGAACTACTTTCTGGCATCGAGCGCGAATGGTCCGCGCTGATGAACGCGGTCGCGAAACTCGACGAGAAGCAAATGACCACGCCCGACGCGGGCGGCTGGTCTCCCAAGGACAACCTTGCCCACCTCGCAGAGTGGATGAACATCCTGCTAGGCTATCACCTGGACAATCGCCCGTCACACGAGGTGATCGGGGTGGCTCCTGAAGTCACCGCCGCGGATTGGGACTACAACCGCATCAACCAGGTTTTATTCGAACGAAATCGGGATCGTTCCATCGAGGATGTGCTGGGCGGGTTGAAGAATGTTTATACCCGCGTGATCCTCAGGCTGGAAACCACACCTTTTGAAGATTTGCTGAAACCGCGCTGGCCTGAAGAAAAAGACAGCCCGTCGTTTTTGTGGGCGGTCATCGTCAACACTAGCGAACATTTTGCCGAGCATCGCGAGACGATGGAAAAGGCGCTAAAAGAATAACATCGTTCAAAACCGCAAAAAACAATTCAGCCGTTGGATGCCTGTTCTTGCATCCGACGGCTGATTCACGCGGTTCTCCAATGTGCCGCGTGCCGCAAATTACTTCTTGCTCTCTTTTATCATCTGCCGCGCGGTTTGCAAAATCTCATGCGCGAAGCAAGGACGCTCATGCTTGCAATCTTTAATGCCAAATCCGTTCTATCTTGTAGGCATCGAAAATTTTATCCGCGCTGATGATGGGGATTTGCTCTACTTTTGCCTGCGCGATCAACAAGCGATCGAAGGGATCACGATGATGGAAAGGAAGGCCTGCTACCATTGAAGCGTGACTCACGCTGATGTGCAGGAGTTCAATCCCATTGTCTTCCAATTGTTCGGGAATCAATTGTTCGAAAGGTTCGGTCAATTCAAGTTTTCCCAGGCTGACCTTGATGGCGATTTCCCACAGGCTGGCAACGCTGAGAAAGGCGTTGTTCCCCTTATCTTCGATTAGAGTTCTGGCCTTCCTGCTCATGTTGGAATCGCCAGCAGTGAACCACAGGAAGGCATGGGTATCCAACAGGATGTTCATTGCATATACTCGCGAAAATCATCCAGAGGCGCATCGAAATCATCCATGATTTTGATCTTTCCCTTTGCACTTCCGAATTTACGTTTTCCTTCGCGTTTGACGGGGACAAGTTCCACCATTTGCTTGCCGTCTTTTGCAATGATGACCTTATCCCCGCGCAGGGCGGCTTCGATCCAATCCATCAAGCGGATCTTCGCGTCATCAAAATTGACCTGGTGCATCATATGTCAACCTTTCACTCTGCGTCGGAGTATAGCACAGCCAGATTGGGACAATTTGGCAAATTGTCCTACTTCTTGCTCTCTTTGATCATCTGTCTTGCGGTCTGCAAAATCTCATGTGCGGAGCGGAGCGTACCTTCGCCGACTTCGCCGAGCATCTGCGAGAGTTCGAGCAGGCGCGCGTCGCCGTCCACTTTTTCGACGCGGGTGAGGGTGCGGTTCTTCTCGATGAGTTTCTGCACCTGATAGTGTTGTTCGCCGAAAGCGGCCAGTTGTGGCAGGTGGGTGACACAGAAAACCTGGTGATTGCGCGCCAGATTCCAAAGTTTAATGCCGACAATCAAACCGACGCGTCCGCCGATGCCCTGGTCAATCTCGTCGAAGATGAGGCTGGGGATTTCATCCGCGCGCGCCAGCACGTTTTTGAGTCCCAGCATGAGACGCGAGGTCTCGCCGCCGGAGGCGATGCGCGCCAGCGGTTTGAGTCCCTCGCCGGGGTTGGGAGCCACGAGGAACTCCACGCGGTCGAGTCCGTTCTGGTCGAAGGCCACGCGGGAACCGTCCGCGAGGGGAATGCCGTTCGGGTCGGGTTTCGTCTGGAAGTCCACGCCGAAGCGGGCGGCGGCCATTTTCAGATCGTCGAGTTCGGTCTCGATGCCGCGACTCAATATCTCGGCGGCCTGCTTGCGTTTGTCGGATAGTTTTCCGCCCTGCGCGGCGAGTTTATCGAGCAGTTTGGATTCCTGCGCGGCCAGCGCTTCGATGCGCTCGGTGGCGGTGGTGATGGTTTCGAGTTGCGCCCGCGCCTCCGCGCCAAACTTGTCCACCGCCTCGATGCTCCCGCCGTATTTGCGCGTCAGTTGGAAAATGAGATTGAGACGCTCTTCCACTTCCTCAAGGCGCTTCGGATTGAATTCGATTTCTTCGAGATAGTCGCGCAGGTCGCGGGTGAGGTCGGTGAGATTTTCGAGCAGGAGGTCGGCGCGCTCGGAGAGATCCGCTTTGGAGGGGTCGGTCTTCGCCAACGCGGACATGGCCTGCGCGGCCTGTCCCAGCAGGTCGGAGGCGGCGGAGGCGTCGGGTGTGGACTCATCGAGGATGGTCAGCGCCTCCTGCGCGTGCTGGGCGAGGCTCTCGGCGTTGGCGAGCCGGTCGCGCTCTTTTCGCAGTTCCTCATCTTCACCCTTCTTCAATCTCGCGGCTTCGATCTCCTCGGCCTGGAAGGTGAGCATCTCGGTGCGGCGGACCGCGTCTGCTTGCGCGGCGCGCAGGTCGGTCAGTTCGCGGCGCAGGTCTATCAGCGCGTGGTAGGTTTTGCGGTAATCCGCCAGCAGGGAGGCCACATCCGCGAAACGGTCGAGTAATCCGAGATGAGCGCGCGGGTCGAGCAGGGACAGGTGTTCACTTTGGCCGTGGATGTCCACGAGCGCCGCGCCCACTTCCCGAAGCAGGGACAGGCTCACGGTCCGGCCATTGAGGCGGGCGACGGAACGTCCCTCGCGGCGGACTTCGCGCGTCAACGTCACGTGGTCCGGATCATCGTCCAGGTCCTCGCGTTTCAGGATTTCGTTCACCGCCTCTTGCGCGGAGCCGTGGAGGGTGAACGTCCCTTCGACGAAGGCCGCCTCCGCCTCGGCGCGGATGACGGCCGCGTCGGCGCGGCCGCCGATGAGCATGACCACCGCGTCGAGGATGATGGACTTGCCCGCGCCGGTCTCGCCGGTCAGGATGGTGAGTCCCGGCCCGAGGTCCAAGTCGAGGCGGTCAATGATGGCGAAGTTCTGAATGCGGAGTTCGGTCAGCATGTTATTTGAAGAATTGGAATCCAGAGAGGCGCGAATAGACGAGAGGCACGGCCACGAAAAGATAAATGCCGAGGAAGACCAGCCCGAAAAGATTCATGGTCAGCAGGGCGCTGAGGAGCACCGGGAGCGCGCCGACGATCATGCCGGCGGCCACCGTGATGAAGAGCGGGCGCGAGCGATGGCGGCGCGTGACGAAGCGGCAGGCCTCGGCGATGATGGCGCCCGCAGTGGACGTGCCGGCCGCGATCAGGAGAAACGCGAAGAAGCCTGCCATACTTCCGACCAGGCCGACGAGCAGGCTGGAGAGGCCTCCGAGCAAAGCCGCGGTGATGAAGCCCAACACGTAATCCACCCATTGGGCGGTGTCGAATTTTTTCAACTGGCCGCGCACGCACTCCTTGCAACGGTAGCCGGTGGGAGTCCGCACCGCGCACGCGGCGCAGATCGGCCGCTCGCACTGGTTACAGCGCAGGGTGGTGAGGCGTTTGGGGTGAACGTAGCAGGTGGTGTCAGTCATTAGTCATCAGTGATCAGTCATCAGTCATCAGTTATCAGTCATCAGTGATCGGTAGTACGCTTCACTGCCCTGAGCGGAGGGTACTCCCGCAGTCGAAGGGCAAGTCCATGGAACAATACTTGCTCTGTAAACCCGTCCTTCGACTTCACTGCGTTCCGCTCAGGACGATGAGTCAAATCGAGTTCTGGTTCATGTGCGCGGTCAGGTTGCGATAGAAGTAGCCGGGGTCGCCGAAGCGGACGAACTGGGCGGTGAATTCATCGGCGCGCACGTTCACCACATCTCCTTCTGCCAGGCTGAGGGGTTCCTGGCCGTCCACGCTCAGGACGGTGTTCCCGCCCTGTATGGCGATGCTGACCGACGTGCCTTCGGACAGGACCACCGCGCGGTCCACAGAGAGATGCGGCGCGATCGGGACGATGAGGATGTTTCGCAATTCAGGAGGCAGGATCGGCCCCCCGGCCGCGAGCGCGTAGGCGGTGGAGCCGGTGGAAGTCGCGGCGATCAGCCCGTCCGCGACGTAGGTGGTGAGCAGGCGGCCGTCCACGTCCACCGAGAGGCGCACGGGACGGATGATCTGTCCGCGGCTGACAACGGCCTCATTGAGCGCGTGCGAGACGCCCCGGCTCTTTCCATCGCGCAGGTGTTCGACGCGCAGCATCATGCGCTTCTCGATCCAGGCCTTGCCGTTGAGCAGTTGGTTGAGGCTTTTGCGCCAGCCTTTGCGTTCCACCTGGATCAGAAATCCCAGACGCCCAAGATTGATCCCGAGGATGGGGACGCCAGGTGGGGCGCACAGATGCGCGGCCCGCAACATGGTCCCGTCGCCGCCGAGGGCGATGAGCAGGTCGAAGTCCCCGTCTTCGACGCGGCCGCGCAGTCCCGCGTTGTAGAGCGAGCCGGTCGGCGCGTCCAGGCCTTTTTCTTTCAGGAAGGCGGAGATGGCGCGGGCATCCGTGAGCGCCTCGGGCATTTTGGGGTGCACGGCAATGACGGGGTGGTGAGGCAGGAACGGATCAGGCATATAGAACAATTATACTAGTTTTGATAGTTTGGTAGTTGGGCGGAAGAGTGACGGATGCAACCGCGTCGAGTTGAAGTTTCTTGTTGGGATCGAAGTGGGGTTTCATACCGAACAGTGACGCTGTAAACCGTCAACGAATACTTGAAAACTGTGCGAGCGATTTTCCTGTTGTGAAAGGTGTTTTCCTATTTCCCTTGAGCCTGAAACTTTTTGATATTTGTTCCTGGTGAGTCTTTTCAATTCTTCCGTCCCATTCGCGATTCGGTCTGGGGCGCGATACTTTTCGGTTTGCTGTTGTCTTGCCACTCCTCTGAGTTGAAGGGCAGTCTCCACTGCTACCAAATCCCCCAAATACCAGTTCTCCAACTCGTGACAGGGAATCCGAATCAGGGTTTCCGGGGACTTTCCGCTGTGATCGCAAATCTCCCGCAATTCCTGTTTCAGGATGATGCAGTCCGAACTGTCTTGATCGTGGATCACAATAAAGCGTGTGTTTGGTTCCCGCCAATAACGCAGGCGTTTTCCCAGCCGTTTTTGAAGGTCTTGTTTTCCTTCAAAGACAATGTAGCGAACAATCAAGTTTTCAGGCAGGATGCGCGGCAAAAAGGATTCGAGCATGGCGCGCGCCGAAGGTTCCTCCAAAAGAAAAAGCACAGTGGTCATTTTGGATCTGCCCCCTCGAAGAGGCCCTCCTTCCATAGGTGACCCATCTGGTCGCCTGCTTCCATGTACGCGCGTAATTGAGCGTCATCCCGGGCGCGGCGGATTTGGGTGTATCCCTTTTTCTTGACCAGCCAGAAGACTTCATCCAGTTCGACGGCGTTGAGAAAGTCTGGCGAATGGGTGGAAACGAATACCTGACCGCCGCGGTTGGCATAATCGCGAAATTCTTCGGCAAGTTCCACCAACAATGCAGGATAAAGTTGATTTTCTGGTTCCTCCACGCAAAGTAATGGGTGAGGCGCAGGGTCATAAAGAAGTACAAGATAAGCGAACATTTTGATTGTGCCATCCGAGACATAACGATCAATGAAGGGATCTTTGAAGGAACCGTCCTGGAATTTGAGGAGCAATCGCCCGTCTCGGGTCGGTTCGGGGATGATCGCGCCCATACCTGGCACACGTTCCTTCATTTTGCGAAGGATGGTATCGAAAATGGGACGATGATTTTCAAACAGATAATTCGCCGCAAGTTGCAGATTCTCGCCTGTCTTCGAGAGATGAGTATCATAGCCCGCGGCATCCTTACTGCCGCGCGCCAGGTTGATATGAAAATCGGAAACGTTCCAATTCTCTATGAATTGACGGAAGGCATTCGCGGCTTTGAATTTTTGGAATTGTCCCAATCCTTTGATGGCAAGAATATCAGGATCCACTACTTGTTCTTCGAGATGGAGTTTCTCCTCGGATTTGTCGAAATCCTTTTCATTGATGATGGCAAACCCTTTACCACGGGTGAAGTCCAGAAAATGGAAGGGCGATCCGTACGCGCCGCGTTTATAACGCAATATTTCACGTTCGATCACAGACCGTCCGTTGGCGTCTTGAACGATTTCGATCAGGTAGGTGACAAGGCGATTGACGCGATTAATGTCCGTGCGGAATTGGATTTCAATTTTGATGGATTCATTCTCATATCCGCGTGAGACCACCTCCCTAAACCCGCCGCGGCTCTGCAAGGCTTTGGTGATGTTGAATTCCAGGCCGTCTTTGAGGAAGCCGAACACGTCGAACAGGGTGGACTTGCCCGCGCCGTTTGCGCCGACAACCACACAAAAAGAGGGGATGTCATTAATTTCCACATCCTGGAACGCCTTGTAGTTTTGCAAATGGATCGATTCGATTTTCATAATGTCACCTTGCCTCTATTATACCGTCTTGGACACGATATCCTTGTTCTTGAATATCTGCACGGCATTGGTTAAAACTGGTTATTGGAAGATCACGCCAGCTTCTGCTCGCACGAGGAGCGGAAGCCGCACCGCCGACAGCGGGCAGGCTCGGTGTGCGAGCAGTCCACTTCGGCGCGGGTTTCGTCGCGGCGGATTTCGGCGAGCAGGTCGAGCAGGGACGATTCAAGCGCGGGGGTGTAATCCACGGCGAAAGTGCGCGAGGGGTAGTGGATGATTCCGTAAGGCGGGCGTTTGCCGTAGGTCTTCTCGACCAGTAGACAATACGCGGCGAGTTGGTAGATGTGAGAGTCGTACGGGGACTCGGGCGCGCGTCCCGATTTGACCTCGACCGGGATGATGCCTCCCTTTTGCTCCACGAGGTAATCGGGTTTACCGGTGAGACCGAGTTCCTTGTTGAAGAGCGGCTGTTCGAGCGGCGCGCCCCAGGCGCGCGTGTCGGTGTAGATGACGCGTCCGCCGGGCAGGCCGGCCTGTCTCTGCTGGCGCGAGGATTGCCAGAGGAGGAAGAGGGCGAGGAGGAGGAGAAAGAGGGAGAGGTAGGGCACAGTGATCAGTAATCAGTCATCAGTAATCAGTGAGGCTTGCTTGAAAACTTTCTTGACGCGGGCGAAGGCAGAGCCGGAAAGGTCTTCCATGCGCTTTTCGAGGGCGGCGATGAATTTGGCTTTGTTCGCGGCGTTGACGGCGGGCAGGGTCTTTTCGGAATGCTGGGCCACGTCTTTGGGACGGCAGGTTTGCAAGTGCTTGAGGAGGATCGGGAAGATGGCCGCGTTGTATTCGTCTTTCGCAGAGGCGGTGAGGGCCAGGGCCTTGACGGCGCTGTCCACGGTGATGACGGAACCAACCTCCAGCGCTTTTTTGATATCGGCGAGGTGCTTGTAGACTCCATCGGGATTAGCGCGGGCGGCCTCGGCGAGGGCGATCATCCCGCCCCAGACGAGGCGGTTGTTGCGGCTCTTGAGCAGTTTGACAAAATCATCCACATAGCCGCCAATCAGCGAGGGATCAATGTAGCCTACTTCGTAAAGCACTTTGACACAGTCGGCGGCGATGTTGGCGTTCTTGTCCCACAGGTGTTCGGCAATTTCGCGGACGCCAGCGCGGTCTTTCTTCGCGGCCAGGTCGCGGGCGAGTTCCTGGTTGGGGACTTCGTCGCGGCGATTCTGGAGGTGGGCGATGCGGTTGAGGACGGACATGGGAATCTCCTAAGAGGGCGACACACAGGTCCGCCCCAACATTCGATCCTAGCGGAACAGGGAGGTGACGAGGTAGGCCGTCAGCAGGGTTAACGCCAGGAGGAGCAGGATCAGCCCCAATGTCCGCGTGAGAACCGAGGCGAGGACTTTGCGTCCGTGCTGGCGGTGGAGCGCGGTCCCGGCGGTCAGTTCTGACTGGTTGTCTGATTCCATTCCCTGCTTGCGGTACCACCAGGCGCGGCGGCAGTAGAGGTAGGTCCCGATCTCGGAGGCGCGGATAGTTCGCATGGATGGATTTTAACGCATTTGGCGCTATTTGCACTATAATTAAATCGTTGACCCATTCGCATGTTTCAAAGGAGGAGTGTCCCATGAGAAAGATTCTGGCTCTGGTTTTGTCGCTTGCGTTTGCGCTGTCGGCCTGCGGTCCATCCGGGGGAGGGAGTGGCACGCTGTGAATCGGTTGGGCAGGCAGCCCCGACACGCTCAACTCAGCCTACGCCTTCCTGACCGAATCGTACACGATGTTCGATCTGATCTACCCCCCCTCACAACGGAAGCGCCGGACGGCAAATATGGTCGAGGGATGATGTTACTGAAAATTTTTTCTCCAGGAGGAAGGAATGACTCTTCTTGAAACTTTACAAATGCTTTCCTATATCGCTACGTTGGTGGGCATCCCAGTTGGCTTGTTCGTCTATATTGAGGAAAAACGAAAGGAAAGAAAAGATCGGGAGTATGGCACGTACAATGCCCTGGATGAAAAATACAAGGAGTTCCTGGTGCTTTGCATGGACAATCCCGACCTGGATCTATATGATGTTCCGATTAAAAATGCAAAGAAATTAACGGAAGACCAGAAAGTCCAGCAACTTGCATTGTTTGATATTCTGGTTTCGTTGCTTGAGCGCGCCTTTTTGATGTATCGGGATCAATCCAATCGCGTGAAGCAAAAACAATGGAAGGGTTGGGTGGTGTATATGGATGATTACGCGGCTCACCCCACATTCAGAAAACTATGGAAAGAGAGGGGTATGGAATACGATGAAGACTTTATGGTTTATATGGGTCGAATTGTAGCGCCTCATGCGAAAAAGCAATGAGTAGACCTCTTGTAAAAGTCTTCTTTGCCACAGAGATCACAGAGATAACTGAGTTTTAAGAGCTTTTCTCATAGGTCTCTGTGTAATCTGTAGCTGTATTTCGCGGACTTGTGAAAGAGGTCAAGTGTTCCCGGGTATTCAAATTAAAGGTGTACGCCAGTGGTTGAACTTCGTAGAAATCAATTCCCCTTGGGCGTTTCCCTTGCTGCCATCGTGTTGGTGACGCACGACTTGGGCGTGGTGGCTGAGATGTGCGACTCGGTGCTGGTGATGTACGGCGGCGTGACCGCGGAATACTCCGATGTGGATACGATCTACAATCTCGCGCAACATCCGTACACGCAGGAATTATTGAAAGCCTTCCCCGATCTGTCGCAACCCGAAAAACGATTGGTTTCCATTCCCGGCTATCCCCCGCGACTGGATGACCTGCCCGCGGGCTGTCGCTTTGCGCCGCGCTGTCCCGCCGTCTTCGAGCGTTGCCATGTGGAACAGCCCGAAATCCACCAACTGAGCGAGAGGCATTTCGCGAGTTGTCATTTGGTGGAAAAAAATTCATTAAACACAAAGGACGCAAAGTGACACGAAGGAATTTCCAAACCTTTGTGCGCCTTCGTGGTTACAAGGCATAAGATGCAGGATTACTTTCTCGAAGTCCACGACCTGAAAAAATACTTCCTCGCGGGGCGGCCGGGCATGTTCAGTCGCAACGTCGAGTATGTCCACGCGGTGGACGGAGTGGACCTGCAACTGCGGCGCGGGGAAGTGGTGGCCGTTGTCGGTGAGAGCGGATGCGGCAAGTCCACGCTCGCGCTGACGTTGATGGGACTCGAGGAATCAACCGCCGGAACGATCACCTTTGAATCCAAAGAAATCACACACGCCAACGAGCATGACCGCAAACTTTTGCGCCAGCGCATTCAAATGGTCTTTCAAGACCCGTATGAATCATTGAACCCAACGCAGACCATCGGCGAGATCGTCGGCGAGCCGCTCGAAGTCCACGGGCTGGCAACCGCCAAGTCTGAGCGTGAAGCGCGCGTCGTCAAGGCGCTCGAAGACACCGGCCTCAAACCCGCCGAGACGTACATGCACCGCTTCCCCCATCAACTTTCAGGCGGACAGCGCCAGCGCGTCGTCATCGCGGGCGCGCTCGTGCTCGAGCCGCACCTGCTCATCGCGGACGAACCCGTCTCGATGCTGGATGTCTCCATCCGCGCCGAGATCCTGAACCTGCTGGCCGACCTGCGCCAGACGCGGCAAATCTCCATCATCCTTATCACGCACGACCTCGGCACGGTGGGCTACTTCGCGGATCGCATCGCGGTCATGTACCTGGGGCGCATCGTGGAGATCGGCCCGACTCACGAAGTGTTGTCCAACCCGCGGCATCCGTACACGAAAGCCCTGCTCTCGGTTGTGCCGGTCCCCAACCCGCGCTTGCGCCGCGAACGCGTCATCCTGCAAGGTGAAACTCCCAACCCGATCCACCTGCCGAGCGGGTGCCGCTTCCACCCGCGCTGTCCCATCGCGATGGAGCGTTGCAAGGTGGACGATCCCGAGTACGCGCAAGTGGGAGACGGCCACCGCGCCGCGTGCTGGCGGGCAGGGACGTGAACACCACCATCTTCGACACCCCCATCCTGAGCGGCCTGTTCCGCGGCCTCACCCGCCTCCTTCTTGGACTGTCGGGCTGGCGTGTGGATGGGAAACTTCCCGATCTCCCCAAGTTCATTTTGGTCGGCGCGCCGCACACCACCAACTGGGATTTTGTCCTGTTCCTCGGTGTTGTATTCCACCTTCGGGCAAATGTTCGCTTTATGGGTAAGGCAGAATTATTTCGCTCGCCGATTGGATGGTTCTTCTACTGGTGCGGCGGCATTCCTGTGGACCGTTCCAAGTCGCAGGGATTGGTGGATCAAATGGTGAATGTTTGTAAACAATCAGAAAAATTCATCCTGACCATCGCTCCCGAAGGGACGCGGCATTATGTAAGTGAATGGAAGATGGGCTTTTATCACATCGCCAAAAATGCAGGGATTCCCCTGGTGATGGCAAAAGTGGATGGCAAACACAAAACAGTCCATGTTGGACAGATATTCTATCCAACAGAAAATATGGAAGCAGATATAAAAGCGATCAAAGGGTCCCTCTCAGGGATAGTAGGGATCAAACCGAGAAGGAAGTACATAACTTTGGAGGAGTGACATTAACCTGACATATCACCTGCGCGTCAAGAATAACCATGTCAATTTGCGTGGACATCTTCGGCAGGTTTTCCTCCATATCCGATCGGGCACGTTACAACAGGGACACAAGGGGGATTTCAAAATATATACAATTTCAATGCGTATGTGTATAATCAATTAATCGTATTTTAAGATCGGTCAACTTCTCTACATATCAAAAAGGATATTCGCATGAGAAGAAAAACGACAAAATTCCTAATCAGTTCCATCCTAATCGGGTTGGCAATCCTTGTCTCCGCCTGCAACTTATCCTCGGCCGTTGCCACGCCGGATTACGATGCAACTTATTCGTTGCTTTCCACCCAGGTGGCGGCCACTCTCGCCTTCACACCCACGCCGGAAATTTCCCCCACGCCTTCACAGACTCCCGACCCCTTTTTTTTCACCCCAACACCTCAACCCACCTATTTCCTGCCGACGACGGGTCCAAGGCCGCCCTACTACACCCTTCAATCGGGCGAGTTTCCTTATTGCATCGCGCGCAGGTTCAATGTTGATCCGAAGGAATTGCTCGTCATTAACAATCTGAGCTCCGGCCTGATCTATGCTCCCGGGCTGGTTTTGACCATTCCACAGTCCGACCGCCCCTTCCCGCCCCCGCGAGCCTTGCGCCCCCATCCAACTACATTCACAGTCCCCGAATACCAGATGACCGTTTACAAAGTGGCCTGCTACTTCGGTGATGTGGAACCCGCCACTCTCATGCAATATAACGGACTGACCTCGCCCATCCTGTCCATGGGACAAATCCTGCAGATTCCCTGAATTGAATTCGTTTAAAAAATTCACTTCGTTTTTGATAAAGGAGAAATGCTATGGCGAACAAATCTGTGATCCGTCTCGTTTTGCTGGCCGCTGTCTTGTTGGGCAGTTTCGCCGGCGCAGGCCGCGCCCAGGCGGGGGGATATTGCGGCGCGACCTATACCGTGCAATGGGGTGACACGCTGGGAAGGATTGCCGCCATCTGCGGCGTGTCGTTGGACTCCCTTTACGCGGCCAACCCCGGATTGGGCAGTTATATCTATGCCGGGCAGGTTATCAATATCTATGCCTCAGTCCCTCCTGCTCCGCCCTATCCTTCCTATGGCGGGACGTACGTTGTCCAATATGGCGACACCCTGCGCAAGATTGCCGCCCGCATCGGCTCCACCGTGTCAGACATCCTGGCGGTCAACCCGCAGATTTGGAATCCGAACCTCATCTACGCCGGACAGGTCATCAACCTGCCCGCCCGCCCGGTTTACTACACCGTTCAGTGGGGCGACACGCTTTTCAAGATAGCTACCCGCTATGGGACAACTGTCGCCAGCCTGCAATACCTGAACAACATCTGGAATCCAAACTGGATTTACGCCGGTCAAGTCCTGCGAATCTGGTGACGAATTGCCCAACCATGAAAAAGGCCGCCCTGTAACGAGGACGGCCTTTTTTCGTTTATGCGTGTAGGACAAATCGCTAAAGCGCGATGTGCCAATTTGTCCTACGGCCAATAGAACACCGCGATCACAGCCAGCCCAAACAAGAGGATGGCGATCTGCATCGGACGGTCGGAAAGCAACACTTCCTCGGGCGCGCCTGCGTCGTGCGTGACTTGGATAATGTAGAGATAGCGAAAGATGATGTAAGCCATGAACGGGATGGTCAACATCATGCTGTGATTGGCGGGCAGGTTGGGCGCGGAAAAAGTGTAGAGCGAATAGGCCAGGATGGTGGCGGCCGAGACGATGGTGATGTACTGGTCGAGCAGGGGCAGGGTGTAGCCATCCAGCACTTTTCGATGCGAGCCTGCGCCGTGGGCGAGTAACGCCAGTTCGGCGCGGCGCTTGCCGAAACCGAGATAGAGCGCGCCGAGCGTGGTGACCGCGTACAGCCAGGGCGAAAACCGTTCCACGTGAATGAGCGTGGTGCCCGCGTGGACGCGCAGCACGAATCCCGCCGCCACGATCATCACATCCAAAATGGGGACGTGTTTGAGCCAGCGCGAGTAGGCCAGATTGATGAGCAAATAAAAGGCAAGCACGCCCGCGAAAAACGGCGAGAGCATCCAGCCGAGCGGAAGTGTGACGGCCACCAGCAAAATCCCCGCTGTCCACGCCGCGCCCTGCGGGAGTTGTCCCGAAGGCAGGGGGCGTTTTTTCTTTTCGGGATGCTGGCGGTCGGCTTCGAAGTCCGCGAGATCATTGAAGATGTAGACCGCGCTGGAGACCAGGCAGAAAAGCGCAAAGCCCGCCAGCGTGTTCAGGAACGCGGGCAATTGAAGAAGTTGCTTGTCGAATACCAGCGCGAAAAACACGAAGGCGTTCTTCGTCCACTGGCGCGGGCGCATGGTTTT
>CAYJLS010000001.1:104303-116804 GCA_964371065.1 uncultured Anaerolineaceae bacterium
CCAGCGCGAAAAACACGAAGGCGTTCTTCGTCCACTGGCGCGGGCGCATGGTTTTGAGCAGGGCGGTGAGCATGGGGGTATTTTACTTCGTGTTGCGTATTGCGTGTTACGTAACGCGTATAATGGGGATATGGCAAAAGTTCGATTGGATGTTTTATTGACCGAACGCGGACTGGCCGAATCGCGCGCCAAAGCCCAGGCCCTGATTATGGCGGGACAGGTGCGCGTAAACGGTCAGACTACCCTCCGGCCGGCCACTGCGGTTTCGAGCGAGTCGGCCCTCTCGGTTGACTCCGGTCCGCGCTTCGTGTCGCGCGGCGGCGAGAAGTTGGACGCGGCGCTCGAGGCGTTCGCGCTCGACGCGCGCGGCCTCACCTGCGCGGACGTGGGCGCGTCCACCGGAGGCTTCACCGATTGCCTGCTCCAGCGCGGCGCGGCCAAAGTCTACGCGATTGACGTGGGCAAGGGCATCCTGCACTGGAAACTCCGCAACGACCCACGCGTCGTCGTGATGGAGCAGACCAACGCGAGGTTTGTGGAGTCGCTGCCGGAGCCGGTTTCACTGGTCACGCTGGACGCGTCGTTTATTTCACTGAGGGTGTTGTTACCGGTTGTAAAAAGATGGTTTTCCGTGGCGGAAAGAAAGACGAAAGAAGAAAGAAGCGGCGTGATCGCCCTCATTAAACCCCAATTTGAAGCGGGCAAAAAAGATGTGGCGCGCGGCCAGGGCGTGATCCGCGACCCTGCCATTCACAAACAGGTGTTGCTGGATGTGCTGGCCTTCGCGCAGGCCGAAGGCCTTGGTTTGCGCGGGCTGGTTCGCAGTCCGTTGCTGGGACCGAAGGGCAATGTCGAATTTTTGGCGTGGCTGGATTTGGAAGGGCAATCCCAGTCGGAGGAACTGCGCCTGCTGGACGCAGGAGTTCAGCGCGCTGAACAGAGAATTAAAGCATTCGAAGCACAATGTCAGTTGAAAACGCCCGACTTCATTGCCAAGTACGAAAACAACGAACTTGAAGAAACGGTTGAGTTTGCCGAATGGATTGGCGAATATCGTTTGCTGATCCGAATGCGCGAGAAATCAGAAACGCTTCGAAATGAAACCGGCGAGGATATACCCGCGCTGGTGGAGGCTGTACTGCTGACAGCAGGTAATGCCTAGGCTCGTACCGCGACATTCATGTCGCGGCGCCAAATTCAGTAAATCATGGTTTTGATTCAAACGTTCCTCACACCCCGTCATTGCGAGGGTGTTCTTCCCGAAGCAATCTCCTCTCGTCATACGGGATTGCTTCGTCGGGAAGAGCGCCCTCCTCGCAATGACGGTGGAATCTGTGATTTACTGAAATCATTCGCGATATTCCGGCTCGTAGGGGGAAAGGTGACGATGCGCCTCCGCCAGGATTTCATCAATCGTCATGTTCTCGTGCTCCTTGTCCGCGGGGTGATAATGGACGTGGACGCGTAACACGTTCGGGATCGTCTCGCAGACCAGTTGCTCGACGCGCGTCGCGATGGCGTCGCCCTCGGTGACGGTCAGGCGGCCGTCAATGCCGACGGTCAGGTTGACCACCACGTGCGGTCCGAAGCGATGCGCCTGGAGTTCCTCCAGTTGGATCGCGCTGTCGAGGGTCTGCAAGCGGGCCGCGACCTGCTCCGCGATCTCCCTGCTCGGCACCGCGTCCATCAGCTCGACCGAGGATTCCCTGAGGATGAAGATGCCCGTCCGCAGGATCAGGAGCGCCACCAGCGCGCCCGCCAGCGGATCCAGCCAGGGTAGTCCGCGCTGACCGAAGAAGATACCCAGCGAGGCCGCCGCGGCCGAAAAAATGTCGTTGCGATGATCGTAGGCCAGCGCGTCCACCACGGGGTTGTGAGTTTCGTGTCCCAGTCGGCGGACGTAGAAGAACAGGAAAATCTTGACGGCCACTGTGCCGAGCGCCACCCACAATGCCGCGTCCGCCGCGCCGTGTGAGGTGAGGTTGCCGTCCACCAGATTCCAGATTTTGTCCACCGCGTTCCAAAAGACGGCCACCGCGGTCGCCACCACGAAGGCGCCGACGGTGAGTGAGGCGATGCTCTCGAGCTGGCGGTGTCCGTAGGGATGTTCGTTGTCGGCGGGCTTGTTCGCCATGCGGACGAAGATGCCCGCCACGATGTAGTAAGCCACGTCCGAAGTGGAGTTGATGCCTTCGGCCAACAGCGCGGGGCTATGACCCAGCACGCCGAAGATGGTCTTCACGACGGACAGGACGATATTGACGCCCAGTCCCAGGTTGATGGCCAGCAGGCTCTTGCGGTCTCGTTCAGGCGACATGGGCTGATTGTATTGTCTGTTGGGCGATTGGGGAATGGATGAATGTCCTGTTTTTGGAAATGAGCGGGACGAATTGGTGATGATGATTTTGGCTTTCGATGCTAGAATCATGGAAACGTTTAGTCAAGGAGCAACAGAATGGCAAAAGACTATATCCAGAGCATGTTAGGCGAGAATGAACGCATCGTGTTGAGCACGCGCCAGCACTGGTTCGTGCTCTTCAGCGCGATCCTGGCGGAAATCACCGTCACCCTGCTGTTGGTTGCAGCCGTCAGCGTGGCGACCATTTATTTTCCGCTGGCGGCCATCGGTTTTGTGCTTCTGTTCCTGCCGCTGATCAGTATGCTGCGCGATATCCTGATCTGGACCAACCACGAATATCTGGTTACGAACCGCCGCGTGATCCAGATCTCGGGCATCTTCAATAAAAACGTGGTGGACTCCTCGCTGGAAAAGGTCAACGATGTCAAGATGACCCAATCCTTCTTCGGCAGGATGTTCGATTACGGTGACGTGGAGATCCTGACCGCCAGCGAGATCGGCGTCAACCTGTTCAAGCGCATCGGCGACCCGGTCAAATTCAAGACGGCCATGCTGAATGCCAAGGAGAAGATGGGCTTTGAAGGGACATCTATCCACGCGCAAGCAGACAACATCCCGGCCATGATCGCCGAACTGGACGAGTTACGCAAAAAAGGCATCGTCACGGAAGCGGAATTCCAGGTCAAGAAAAGGGAACTGTTGGCGAAGATGTAGTCTTACAAAGAATGAAGGCCTGCCCTGCGAAGTCCCCGAATGGAGGAGCGAAGTCGAAGTGACGAAAAGGGGAGTGTGAAAATCCGCAGGCGGGTTGCGGATTTTCAAGGTAATAATCCGGGACGGAATTGCATCCCCTATCATAGGCAAGCAGTAATATAATTACTGCAAACAACAGAGAAAATCTTATGACAAGAATTGATCTAAAACGAGCCGACCTTGACACCTGCGTCGCCGATTCCCAGAATGACCGTGTCATTCTCACCCGCAACGGCAAACCTGTCGCGTTGATTATTGGTGTGGAAGGAATGAATGAGGATCAGTTGCAACTAGGCAGTAGCGATAAATTCTGGAAACTCATTTCCGACCGCCGCAAGCAAAAGACGATCAGCCGCATCCAGTTGGAGCAAAAGATAAAGCAATAGCGGGACTGACGCCAATTGGATGAATTGATCGTTGTATCCCGGCCCTGATCGCCAAACTGGACGAGTTACGCAAGAAGGGTATCGTCACAGAAGCGGGATTCCAGGTCAAGAAAAGGGAACTGTTGGCGAAGATGTAGTGGAAGGAAATCGGGAATAGAAGATAGGGAATTGGTAAATTGGGAATCTGGTAGGGGCACAGTGGGACGATCATTCGTCAAAATTCTGACGAACTCCGCTGTGCCCTACGGTATTTAAACCCGTAGCCGAATAAGCAACGAGATGGGGTATTACTGGGGCAAGGTGGATGCGGAGGAAGTTCTGGAAAAGATGAAGGATGAAGGGGGAAAGGTTGAGGGGGACGGAAGCGCTGAAACAAAAACTGCCGCAAAAAGCGGCGGCCTCAGGGCATCAGGTACTTACAGGCAGAAACCAAATGTTGTCGTGGTATTCCTGTTCATCCGACGCGTTCCAGATGAGCAGTAATTCGTCAATCGTTTCACCGATGCCCATCTCGGCGTTCAGCACAAAAATGCCTGGCACGTGCCGTCCCTGCGCCAGGTGATTTTCCAAATGCCCGGGCATGGATTTTCGGTTGTTTGTGACCAGGATGAACGAGTGGCCTTCGCACCAGTTTAAAATTTCTGGGTCGAGCGTGCTGAGAGGCGGCGCGCCAACGTCCCCAACACGCCACACTATCATTGTCGGTTCGCGGCGGAGCAATTCCTGACGAAAGAGCGGATGGATGTGTTCGTCCAGCAGAAAACGAATATCTTGCATTACGCCATCTGCGCCCCAGCTCGTTCCGCTTTCAAAGCGCGCATGCGCGCCACCACGGGCGGGGGATTGCGATCCTGTTCTGCGCGCATTCGCTCTCCCCATTCCAGCCACTCTTTCATGTACATTTCCACCTTTGCGCGATTATGCAGGTAATAGAGGATCGTCGCGTAGATTTGCTCCAGGCTCAACGAAGGGAATCGCTGGACAATCTCTTCGGGTTTCCGCTCGCGAAAAAGATACTCGTAAAGCACAGATTCTATGCCAATACGGTGTCCCTTCACCCGAATGTCATCGGGCGCAAGAAAGTCAAAATATTCTTCAAGTTTCATGGCGTCACCTTCGAGGCGGATTATACCTCAGGCATTGGAGACTGTTAATTTCGGTTATACTTTGCCCCGCTTACAAGGTACTGCGTTGACTTTTAACCAAACAAACAATGCCAACTATGCAATAAATCCTTTCAATGAAGCAATAATCTCCAGAAAGCAGTATGACCGACCACATCCGAAACTTCTGCATCATCGCCCATATTGACCATGGCAAATCCACGCTCGCCGACCGCCTGCTTCAACTGACTGGCACGGTTTCCGAGCGCGATATGTCCGCGCAAATGCTCGATACGATGGACCTCGAACGCGAGAAGGGCGTCACCATCAAGGCTTCCGCGGTGCGAATGTATTACACCGCCAGCGACAAACAAAAATACGAGATCAACCTGATAGATACGCCCGGCCACGTGGACTTTGGCTACGAAGTCTCGCGCGCGCTCAAGGCCTGCGAGGGCGCGGTGCTGGTCGTGGATGCGACGCAGGGCATCGAAGCGCAGACCCTGGCGAACCTCTATCAGGCGCTCGACGCCAACCTGGCCATCATTCCCGTCATCAACAAAATTGACCTGCCCTCCGCGCATCCCGACGAAGTGGCCGAGGACGTCGGCAGCCTGCTCGGGGTCCCGCCCGAATCGGTCATCCGCATTTCGGCGAAGGACGGCCTCAACGTCGAGCAGGTCCTGGAGGCTATCGTCACGCGCGTCCCGCCGCCCAAAGACGCTGACGACTCTCCCCTGCGCGCGCTCGTCTTCGATTCGCATTACGACGCGTACAAGGGCGTCATCGCCTACGTGCGCGTGATCGAAGGCTCGCTCAAGTCCGCCGACGTTCTGCGGATGTTCGCCACCAAAGTGGACATGCGCCCTGTGGAGATCGGCATCTTCGCGCCGGGCATGAAACCTGTGGAGCGACTGGGATCGGGCGAAGTGGGTTACATCGCGACCGGATTCAAGACGGTGCACGAGTGCCGCGTGGGCGACACGATCACCCGCGCGGCGGCTCCTGCCCTGAACCCTCTGCCGGGTTACCGCACGCCCAAGCCGATGGTCTTCGCTGGCATCTATCCCGTCGAGGCGGACGATTACTCCGAACTGCGCGAGTCGCTCGACAAACTGCAACTCAACGACGCCTCCCTGACCTTCGACCCTGAAACGTCGCAGGCGCTGGGCTTCGGTTTCCGCGCGGGCTTCCTCGGTCTCTTCCACATGGAGATCATCCAGGAAAGGCTCGAAAGGGAATACAACCTCGACGTGCTCTTTACTGCGCCGTCGGTGGAATACGAGGTGGTCCTGCTCGACGGCTCGATCATACTGGTGGACTCGCCCGCGGTACTGCCCGACGAGGGGACGGTCGCCGAAATCCGCGAACCGTGGATGACCATCGAGATCATCACGCCGACGGATTACTACGGCCCGATCATGGAACTGGTGACGAAGCGCCGCGGTATTTACAAGAAACAGGAATATCCCGCGCCGCATCGCGTCCAGCTTGATTTCGAGATTCCACTTTCGGAGATCATCATTGACTTTTTCGATCTGCTGAAGTCGCGTACCAAAGGCTACGCCTCGCTCGATTACCAGTTCCTCGAATACCGCACCGACGAGTTGCAGAAACTGGAGATCCTCGTCAACGGCGAGCCGGTCGACGCGCTGGCGGCCATCGTCCACGAACGGGACGCGTACCACAAGGGGCAGCGCCTCATCACCAAGCTGAAAGAGTTGATTCCGCGTCAATTGTTCGATGTGGCCATTCAGGCCGCGGCGGGCGGACGCGTGATCTCGCGCGCCAACGTCAAAGCCACCCGCAAGGACGTGCTGGCGAAATGCTACGGCGGCGACATCACCCGCAAGAAGAAATTGCTCGAGAAACAAAAGAAGGGCAAGAAACGTTTGAAGATGATCGGCAACGTGGAAATTCCGCAGGATGCGTTTATGGCAGTTCTGCGATTGGACGAGGAGTGACAAACGTTCAATGTTCAACGTTTAACGTTTAACGTTGAACGTTTCAAAAATCATGAAAGAAGTAAAAAAATGGCTTCCCGGCGCGCTGGTCAGCATTGCGCTGATCGCCGCCATCTTATATTTCGTTGACCTCGGCGCGATGATGGACGCAGTCCGCAAGGCGGACTATCGCATCCTCGCGTTTGCGGTCGTTCTGTCCTTTGTGTGGATACTGGTGCGCGCCAAAGTCTGGCAGACGTTACTGCGCGACCGCGCCTCCTACCGCGATGTCCTGTTCACGGTGGGAGAAGGCTACCTGCTGAACAACTTCCTGCCCTTCCGTCTCGGCGAATTGGGCCGCGCCTTTTTGATCAGCCGAAAAGCGGGGATTCAATTCGGCGAAGTGTTGCCGACCATTGTCATCGAGCGCGCTGTGGATTTGGGCATCTCTGTCGCGATTTTCCTCGCCGCGCTGCCGCTTGTGGTCGGCGCGGAAGGCGCACAACGGGCGGGTTACATTGCAGGCGCGGCTGTCATCGTGGGGCTGGTTGCGCTATATTTTCTGGCGCACTACAATCAGTGGGCGCTCGACCTCTTCCATAAACTGAGCGCGCGCTGGCCGTCCCTGCAAAAATTGGGCGGCGGTTTCCTCGAATCGTTTTTCGCGGGTCTTGGCGTACTCAAAGACGGCTGGCTCTTCATCCGCTTCCTGTTTTGGATGACGCTCAACTGGGGCGTCGCGCTGTTTGCGTATTACCTGATGACACTGGCTTACTTCCCTGACGCGCAATTCATTTGGACCTTCTTCACCCTCGGGGCTATCGCACTCGGCGGGGCAATTCCAGCCGCGCCCGGGTCGGTCGGGACCTCCGACGGGGCAATCGTTTGGGCATTGGCCTTGCTGACGGGCGACGGGTCCACCGCGCTGGCGGTCGCGTTGACCGCGCGCCTGTACAACTATCTCAACAGCGGTATCATCGGCGGCATCGGTCTCCTGCGCGAGGGCGAGACGCTCGGCGGAATCTATAAGGAATTGAAGAATTTACGCTCTCCTGCGGAGGCGGACTCCAATAAAAATTAGGAAATATGGCTGTATGTTATCCGGCAGGTTTATCGTTAAACTTAATGCGAGAAGCAAATGATCCCACTTTATGACACGTTGCGTACGCGCAGAGTTCCGTTGGTAAATTGGGCCCTGATCGCCACAAATGTGGTTGTCTTTTTATACGAACTGAAGATCGGTCCTTCTGCGCTGAATAGTTTTGTCCGCACTTGGGGGCTGGTTCCCGCCCGCTTGTTCGGCGATCCTTCCACAGTGTGGATTACGATCTTTACGGCGATGTTCCTGCACGGAGGCTGGCTTCATATCCTGAGCAACATGTGGGTGCTGTTTATCTTCGGCGATAACGTCGAAGACCGCATGGGAAAAACCGGATATCTGGTCTTTTATCTTTTGAGTGGAATGGCTGCCGCATTGTTGGAGTCTTACGTTATGCCGTCGAGCCAGATGCCGATGATCGGCGCGAGCGGCGCGATCGCCGGTGTGCTGGGAGCCTACCTTCTGCTATTTCCGCGGGCGCGCGTTGCCAGCCTGGTTCCCATCTTTTTTATTTTCACGTTGATCGAGATTCCCGCTTTTGTGTTTCTGTTGTTCTGGTTCGCCTCGCAATTATTCTCGGGGTTCCTGGCTCTCGAAGGCGCCGACGCAGGTGGGATTGCCTGGTGGGCACACGTTGGCGGGTTTTTGTTTGGGATGATCGCTGTCTCGTTTTTCGCGAGAAGACAAACCTATCGCACCTGGTAAGCAAAGGATCGTTTGGGAGTGAATATGTCTAAAAATTATCTCATCACCGGTGGCGCCGGGTTTATCGGCTCGAATTATGTGGAGCGACTCTTATCGCGCGGGGAGAATGTCACCATCCTCGACAATCTTTCGCGAGCGGGCGCGCCGCGCAACCTGGAATGGCTGGAAAAAACTTTTGGCAAGGACGCGTTCCGCCTGATCGTCGGAGATGTGCGCGAGGCTCCCCTCGTCGCGGAATCTGCTCGCGGGTCCGATGTGATCGTGCATTTGGCAGGACAGGTCGCGGTGACCACCTCCGTCACAAATCCGCGCGACGATTTCGAGAACAACGCGCTAGGCACGTTCAACGTGGTCGAAGCGGCGCGCCTTTCGAGACGGAATCCCATCCTCATCTACGCATCCACCAACAAAGTCTACGGCGGGATGGAGGATGTGAAGGTCGTCGAGCGCGGCTCGCGCTGGGAATACGAGGGCCTGCCATTCGGCGTGCCTGAGTCCCAGCCGCTGGATTTCCATTCGCCGTATGGTTGTTCAAAAGGCACGGGCGATCAATACGTTCGAGACTATCATCGTATTTACAATTTGCCGACCGTAGTTTTCCGCCAGTCATGCATCTATGGACCGAGACAAATGGGCATTGAAGACCAGGGCTGGGTGGCGTGGCTCGTCATCGCCGCGGTAACGGGACAGCCAATCACCGTCTACGGCGACGGCAAACAGATCCGCGACCTGCTCCACGTCAGCGACTTGATCAACGCCTACGATCTCGCCGTGGAAAAAATTGACGTGGCCGCGGGGCAGGTCTACAACCTCGGCGGAGGGCCGTCCAACACGCTCTCCATCTGGACTGAGTTTGGCCCGATGCTCGAAGAACTGACAGGTCGCGCCATCCCCGTTGGCCGCGGCGACTGGAGGCCGGGCGACCAGCGTGTCTTCGTGGCCGACATCCGCAAGGCGGCGCGCGAACTGGGCTGGACTCCGAAAGTCAGCGTGGAGGAAGGCGTGCGGAAGTTATTCGAGTGGGTGAGGGAGAATCGAAATTTGTTTTAGGCAATCGTAGTAAAATGAATGCCTGCCAATGGAGTTAATTATGGAAACTCACGAACTGGTCATTGAGATGAAATTGCTGGAACGCCGATTGACACTCTACGAGGAAAAATACGGCGTTCTGAGCGAAGATTTTTACAAGGCTCTCGTTGCAGGTCAACTCGACCGCTATGACGAGTTCGATGAAACGCGCGCCGATTTCAGCCGCTGGAAAGGGGTTTATGAGACGTGGTTGAGGCGAAAGAAAGCATATACCGACCAAATCAAAACGCGCGAACTTTCCGAAGCAATGCGTATCCAACCAGCCTATTAACATATGGTCGAAAACCCACTCAAGTCGCTGGAGTCCTACAGCCGCTTTGTGGCGGAGTTGTTTGACCGCCCGGAAGTTGAACGTTCGACGGTCACCGTGTGGTCAGATAGCCCATATACAGGCACAGCGGAAGGGGAGGCTTTTTTTACTTCGGGTGTCCGCCTGCGTCATCGGGAAGAATTGGATTTTGACACAGG
Organism: uncultured Anaerolineaceae bacterium; assembly: GCA_964371065.1. Taxonomy (GTDB): domain Bacteria; phylum Chloroflexota; class Anaerolineae; order Anaerolineales; family Villigracilaceae; genus Denitrolinea. The sequence continues at coordinate 114,209 of CAYJLS010000001.1, forward strand.
CTTGATCACATCCTATGGCTATGAAGTTTATCGCGGGGAGGGACGACTTTACTGGTACGATGACTTTTCGCATCCCAACGATGAAACCCTGGCAAGCACATTCCCACATCATAAGCATGTGCCACCCGATATTAAACACCATCGCGTTCCTGCTCCTGGGATCGGATTCGAACATCCCAATCTATCGTTTTTATTGGATGAAATCCTGGGACTTGGATGATCAGTAACCAGAAGGTCTTCGTGGCGGACATTCGGAAAGCGGAACGCGAACTGGGCTGAACGCCGAAGGTCAGCGTGGAGGAAGGCGTGCGTAAGTTGTTCGAGTGGGTGAGGAAGAATAGGAATTTGTTCTAGCATAAACCTTCCGAAATCCTTGCGACTTCGGAAGGTTGGCTTCAACTTTTACGGGGAATACGAATCCATAAATTCTTTGAAGGCCTCATAGGCAGGTTTCTTTTGCGGCGGACTAACGCGCGGGTCGAGCAGGCCCATGTGGGTGAACGGCTCCACCTCATTCTTCAAATCGAACAACGAAAACCACAGGCAAATTGCGCCGCCGTTTTCCGAGCAAGCCGTCAGACGGGCGGTCAACTGTTCAACCTGCTTCTGCTCGTAGACGGCGGGATTTTCGTCCCACGTATGCGGCGTGGACGGACAGCGCGGGTCGGGGCCGCCGTTCTCGGTGGAGATCCAAAGTTTACCGGCGGGCATGACGGCTTTCACCCAGTCCACTTTGGCAGAAATGTCCTCCACACAGCCGTAGAAGTGTAAGTCGGCCGCGTCGTACGCGCCTTCGAGCAGGAGTCTTTGCATGTGGTTTACGGCATAGGCATGGAGCGGATCGGAGGCATCGAGCGCCTTGTCCAGCGACTCGGAGGGGAAACCGCTCAACACCACTGGGATGGACGAGTCGAGCGACTTGACGGCTTCGTACAAGGCGGATAACTGCACCAGGTATTGATCCGTATCGCCGCGCCAGTATTTCGACTTTGGGTTGAGCACGGCGTCCCCCACTTCGTTCTCTGCCTGCACCCAAATTTGCAGTCCTTGATCGAGATAAGGCAGGAGAGGTTCCAAGGCCGCGATCACGCGGTTCTGATATGCCTCGCGTGAGCGATACGGGAACCCGGCGTTGGGCCATTCATCCTGTGAACCGTACATCGTGTCCCCGTTGGATGGGTCGTGGTTGGAAATGGTCAAAATGAGGTTAATCCCCGCGTCGAGCAAAGGCCGCAGGTCGGGGTCGTCGCCGTCCATGGAAAGGTTGACCCGCGCCCAGCCCGCGCCAAGGTCGGCCAAGATGGCGATGGTTTCGGGGTACTTTCCCTGGCCGATGAGCAATCCGAAGGGGTTGGCCGGATTGGGCGCGGGCGTAGAATCCGCCTCGGACGTGGCAGGCGTGGCGGTGAGTGCCGGTTCGGTTTGGGCAACGCCGCCCGCGTTGCAGGCGATTGTTGCCAGCATCATCAAAAGAAGAACCTGCTGTGGAAAAGATTTCGATTTCACATTCATTCCTACTCCTTTGACTAACACATTGGATTCACCGTCTCGAAGCACCGTGGTTCGTGGTTTCCCGTGCTCAATTAATTCGCCACCACAAAGATCGGTATCTCTCCCAATGTAATCGTTGTTCTACCTCCGCTTACCGGCCGCGTTTCTATATTGAAAGACGTGCGATAATCCAAAACATCTCGACCCAATTCGTATTGCGGAACTGCTTCTATGATCACGATTGTATTGATATTGCCGTCAAAAGCGATCTCCACTCTCGTATCCATCTTCATTCTGCTGCATTCTCGTTCGTTAAGACACTCGTACCAGCCGACATAAATTGGCTTCTCGTTTTTGATGAATTTGTAGAGAAAAATTCCATAAGCATCATTTTGTTCTTCTTTGATTGTTTGGATATTATTCCAGTCGCTTCCCTCAAGAGTTTCCGTCATTTTTTTGTAAGTGTAGTAGGAAAGCCGCGGAGTTCCTGCCGGAATAGGATCGCCATTTAATCCGTCGGCAATGAGACCCATATAATTGAACATACCGCCAGGCCTTCCAAATGACGCCCATTCAACAAGATTATTCCAATTAATCAGCGAAAATCTATGGGCGATGTTATAAACATATCCCTTTATTAGAAATTTCGCCTGGCCCTCCTCAGTCCCTTTTCCGCCTCTCTCAGCCCAAGTCCCAAACTCCAATGCAACCATCTTGGCATTTGAATAATCATTGGAATCCAAAATGCTTCTCGCTTCGCCGACAGGTATTTTGTAATTGTCTTCACCGCTCCACCAATGAGTATCCACATAGTCAAAGAGGTTTTTGTTCTTCATTTTTGAAATTACTTCTTGGAATTTGTCAACTTCACTAGGTGTTCCAAGTTGGAATGTCCCCAGAATAATTTTTGCGTCAGGATCTGATTTTTTTATTGCTTCGTATGCCAATTCAACAAATCTTACATAACCCTCAATAGTTCCTCCGGCGTCTTCCCAGCGGTTTGGAAACGGCTCATTGTCCATTTGCCAGTATTTTACTTTTATAAGTGGGTCATAGTCAGCAATACCGTCGCCATCGTATCTTTCCACTAATGCTTCCACATAAC
>CAYJLS010000002.1:0-58478 GCA_964371065.1 uncultured Anaerolineaceae bacterium
CAGCCAGCAATTCTGCTTTGTGCTCATATATTTTCAGCCGCGCCGCGTGGACATCATCCACATCCAGGAGTTGCATCTGTCCGATCATGTGCGGCTCGGTAGTGGTGGCGTGGAATCCGCCGCCCGCGCGGGCGAGTTTCGCCATAAATGAAGCGCCTGCCACAACCGACGGTTCCTCGATAGCCATCGGCACTAGCACGTCGCGGCCGTTGACCTGGAAGTTGAGTCCGATTCCGAGGGGGAGAGAGTGGAACCCAACCACGTTTTCGATCATGTGGTCGGCGGCCTCGGGGGAGAGTCCGCCTGAGGTCCACGCGGCAAGATCGGGCGGAGTCAGACCCGCCGCGTCCGCCAGTTTGGCGCGGCGTTCGTCGAGAGTCAGGTTGTAAAAGCCGGGGATGCGCGAAGTCGTCATATTGATTCCTCTTTGACGCAATTGTAAGTTTGCCGTCTGCCAAATTCTATCAAACTTTATAAATCTGGATATAATGATCGTAATTGAGGTCATTGAGATGCTTTTGACGAGAGAAGAACTTCAGGAACGTTTGATTGCATTGCACCAGGCCAGCCTGGAACTGGTGAAGGATGTTTCGCTGGAGACGTTGCTGGAGCGGATTGCAACCGTGGCCTGCGAACAGGTGGACGCGCGTTACGCGGCCGTGGGCGTGCTGGACGATGATGGGAAACTTAAGCAGTTCATTTCCGTTGGCATGACAGAAGATGAGATCAAACGTATGCAGCATCCGCCGCGCGGGCTTGGGATGATCGGCGCGCTGATGAACAGCGAGGAACCGATCCGCCTCGCGGACCTGACGCGGGACGCGCGCTCGGTGGGCTATCTGCCGCATCACCCGAAGATGCGCTCGTTTTTGGGCGTGCCGATCCGCGCCGCCGACCTGCAACTGGGGCAGATCTACCTGACGGAAAAGATCGGCCTGAACGAGTTTACCGCCGATGACGAGAAGATCATCCAGATGTTGGCGGCCTACGCTTCGGCGGCCATCCAGAACGCGCGGCTGTACGAACGCCTGCGCGAACGCGACGCCGCCATGACGCGCCGCAGCGAGGATGCGTCCCTGCTGAACGACATTGCCTCCACGCTGACTTCCTCGCTGGAGATGGACGAGATCCTGAACAAGACCCTGGCGCTGGTGATGAATTATATGAAGGTGGAGGCGGGCGAGATTTTCCTGCTGGAAGACGACAAGCAGACCCTGCGCATGGTTTTGCATCGCGGGCAGGCCGCCGAAGCCTTCTGGAACCGAAGCCATTTTCACGTGGGGGAGGGCTTTCCCGGGTTGGTGGCCGAGACGGGCGAAGCGATCGTCAGTGTAAACCTGGCTGACGATGCAAGGTTCGAACGGGATGCCGTTGTAAAGGCCGGATTCCAGCAAATTGCCTGCCTGCCGTTGAAAGCCTCGGGCAACCTGGTGGGTGTGTTGAGCGTGGCGACGCGCGGACAATCCCCGTTCGACGGGCGCGACGTGCAACTCCTTTCTGCGGTGGGGAATTGGGCCGGTCTTGCCATTGAAAACGCCCGCCTGCACCAGAACGCGCGCCGCCTGGCTGTGTTGGAGGAGCGCGAGCGCATCGGCATGGACCTGCACGACGGCGTGATCCAGTCTATTTACGGTGTAGGCCTTTCGATGGAGAATATCCTGCACTCGGTGGGGGACGACTCAGCCCAGGCGCGGACTCGCATTAAACACGCCATTGACGACCTGAACCAGACCATCCGCGACATCCGCGCCTATATCCTTGACCTGCGTCCGCACCAGATGAACAGCGAGAACCTGCTGAACGGCCTCAAGCGGCTGGCAACGGAGTACCGCGCCAACACGCTCGCCTCCGCGACGGTTAACGGGGCCAAAGCCAAACTGGATGACCTGCCGCAATCCCACAGTTTGGCGTTGTTCCACCTCTGCCAGGAGGCGCTGGCAAACGTGGCCAAGCATGCCGCGGCCAAACGCGTCTCGGTCAACGTGTGGACGACCGACGAGCGCGTCGTACTGGAGGTGCGTGACAACGGCAAGGGCTTCGATTCCGATAAGATGAGCAAGTCCATCGGCCACGGACTGGCGAACATGCAGACGCGCGTGCGCGCGGTAGGCGGCGAAGTGGACATTTCCTCCGCTCCCGGTGAGGGAACAACCATACTCGCGTGGGTTCCGCGCAGCGCGGCGGGATAATCGTCCGCGCGCGTGAAATTCGGACTTGCGAGTCTCCAAATTTGGCGCGACACTCATGGGCATACTAAAAAACAAGCGCTCACGATTTTTTAAGGCAGATATGGCATCTGGAGACATTTCTCCCATGCAGACGCCATATATGGGGGGGACGGGGGGGTGCATCGGTGTGCTTGGCTGAAACAGGTGTTCGAGAATCGAAGCCAGGCGCCACTCATCATCGCCGCGATATTTAACATTGAGCGACCTTAAAAAAGCGCAATCTTTTAGCATCCCGTAGGCTGGGCGTGTTGTTCAATGCGGGGATTCTCTGCTAGAATGCAGTCACGTTGAAAGACGACGAGGATGTGAGATGGTCGCATCCAAACTCCAGAAGATTGTGTAAAACCGCAGATTCACCTCGCTAAGCCGCGGAAAGTTGGCGGGTTAGTTCAATGTACCCTATCAACCCTGAGGGAGCGCAATATGAATGCAGAGCACGCCTGGCAATCGGTATTGGGCCAGTTACAAATGGAGATGCCGAGAGCGTCTTTCGATACCTGGGTGCGCGACACAAAGCCCGTTTCCTATGACGCGGGCGTGATGACCGTCGCGGTTCGCAATGCCTACGCGCGTGATTGGCTGGACTCGCGCCTCGCGGCCAACGTCAGCAAGATATTGATGGGCGTGATGGATGCCAACGTGGCGGTCAACTTCGTCGTCGCCTCGGCCGCGGACGATGAGGCGGTTGAGGCCGCTGACCAGGTTTCGATTCAGCCCGAAGTGGACGCGGAGCCGCGTCCGCGTAGTGTGTCCCTCAATCCGCGTTACGTTTTCGATACGTTCGTCGTCGGCGCGGGCAACCGTCTCGCGCACGCCGCCTGCATGGCGGTGGCCGAGAAACCCGCGCGGGCCTACAATCCGCTTTTCCTCTACGGGGGAGTTGGGCTGGGAAAAACCCATCTGCTCCACGCCATCGGGAATGCCTGCCACGCGCGCGGGCTGAACGTGCTGTACGTCTCCTCGGAGGAGTTTACCAACGACCTGATCTCGGCCATCCGCACGCACACCACGCAGGCCTTCCGCGAGAAATACCGTTCCGCCGACGTGTTGCTGGTGGACGATATCCAGTTCATCGCGGGCAAGGAATCCACGCAGGAGGAGTTTTTCCACACCTTCAACACCCTGCACGGACAGGACAAACAGATCATCGTCTCGTCCGACCGGCCGCCCAAGTCGCTGGTCACGCTCGAGGAGCGCCTGCGCTCGCGCTTCGAGTGGGGGCTGGCCGCCGACATCCAGGCGCCCGACCTGGAAACCCGCCTCGCCATCCTGCGCTCCAAGTCCGAGCGGACGGGGCGCTATGTTCCCGATGACGTTTTGCAGGAAATCGCCCGCCGCGTCCATTCGAATATCCGTGAACTGGAAGGCGCGCTGAATCGCATCATCGCCTTTGCCGACTTGAGCGGCACTCCCCTGAATGCCAGCCTGGTGAACGTGGCGCTGGCCGACCTCCTGCCGCAACGCGGGGAACTGGAACCGCAGACGGTGATTGACGTGGTGGCGCATTTCTTCAATATGTCTGCCGAGAAATTGCTCAGCGCCGACCGCTCCCAAAATGTAGCCCTGCCGCGGCAACTTGCCATGTACATTTTGCGCGAGGATGTGAAAGTCTCCCTGCCGCAGATTGGAGAAGTCGTTGGCGGGCGGGACCACACGACCGTGATGCACGCCATTAAAAAAATCACGGCTGGGATCGCAAAAGACAACCACATGCAACGCCAGTTGATGCAGATCCGCCAGCAGTTGTTCGGCCAGGCGGCCTCCATCTAGAAATCAAAAATTCAAAAGAGTGTGACTAAAATTAGTTGGTAGTCTGTCTATCGTTTCTTGGAGCGTAACTGTCCAATCGGCCTTGCCACAGTTTCATTAATTTGGACGCTCGCAATTTCAAACGATATTTTGCTGCCAGAACACATGGTCAATGGATATTAAACGGACACCTGCACCGACCGCAGGTGCGGTGTAAACGGATGGGGCGACTCTTCATCTTGCTGTCCTCCATCCGCTTATCCGTTTCCCCATCCGTTGACCATGGAGCCCCGCCCAGCGTGAGGCGGAACAGACCTTGGCAATGTTGCCTAAAGGTTGATCAACTGGATTTAGTCACACTCAATTCAAAACCACGTTCGTTTCACAGGAACGTGGTTTTTGGTTAAGCATCAAGAGACGCGCGGAAATTGATGATCGCCGCGTTATAATTGTCCCATGCGAATCAAAGGTTTGGACGGCCTGCGAGGGGTTGCCTTCCTCATGGTCTTCTTTTTTCATATTCACTGGAATCAGTGGGGCTGGCCGGGCGTCCAGTTGTTTTTTGTGCTTTCGGGGTTCCTCATCACAGGCATTCTCCTGGACATGAAAGAGAGCCTGCCCGCCAAACCCTATTTCATCAAATTTTACGGGCGCAGGATTTTACGCATCTTCCCGCTCTATTACTTTTACCTGCTTGCCATGTGGGTTCTGACTGCCTGGGCGATCTCCAGCGGATTTCAACATGAGCCTATGCAGGTTTTCCAGAAAGAAATGCCTTTTGCCCTGACCTACGTTTATGATTTTTACTTCGCGCTCGACCGTTACGTCCCCTCATACTTTTTGACCCATTTTTGGACGCTGGCGGTGGAGGAACAGTTTTATCTCGTCTGGCCGTTGTTTATCCTGCTCACGCCGCGTAAACACCTGCAAAAAGCCTTCTGGGGTGTGATCGTTTTGGCGCCCCTCCTTCGCTTGCTGACCTTGGCCCTGCACGGTATGGATGCCTTCTCATTCTTGCGGGACAATGTCGCGCTGGTGGTCTATTCCCTGCCATTTACCCACCTGGATGCGTTCGCGCTCGGCGCATTGTTGACGGTCGCCCGCGTCCCCAAGGCGAAAGCCGTTTTCCTCGTATCCCTGATCCTGCTGCCTCTGCTTGGCCTCGCCACCGACTATCTCGCTACGGGACAATGGAAGGATACTTCTCTCGCCAGTTTCGGATTTCCCATTACCATGCCATACGGCAACAAATTCATTTGGGGCTACACCCTTGTCAATGGCCTGTGCGCTGTTTTATTGTATGGTGTGATGCAACACGGCTGGGCTGTCCGCCTGCTGGAATGGCGTCCGTTGCGCCATCTTGGCAAAATCTCGTATGGAATGTACGTGTACCACCTCGCCATCATCTGGTTGATGGCGACTGTATTCGACCTCACCATCACCGACCCTTTTCCCCCCATCTTCGCGTTCGTGACGTTTGGGCTGGTCTGGATTGTTTCCGCTTTGAGTTTCCACCTGATGGAAAAGCCCCTCATGGATCTGAAAGACCGCTTCTTCATCGTCCCGGCCCCGCCCGATCCGACATAACCCATCCATGCGAATCAAGGGATTGGATGGCCTGCGCGCCGTCGCTTTTCTACTGGTATTCTTTTACCATACCACCTGGATCGGGTTTGGCTGGATCGGGGTGCAACTCTTCTTTGTTCTTTCAGGATTTCTCATCACCGGCATCCTGGTGGACATGAAAACCCGGCTGGCGGGCGCGGCCTATTTCATCAAATTCTACGGGCGGCGATTCCTTCGCATCTTTCCGCTCTACTACTTTTATTTGGCGGTCATGTGGTTGCTGGTCACATGGATGGCCGCCAACCAGATCAAACCCAAATATATGAGCCTCTTCCATGACCAGTTGCCGTACGCGCTCGCCTACGTCTACAACTTCTACGCCGCCTCGGCGTTGTTCGAGCGCTACACAAGTTTTCTCACCCATCTCTGGTCGCTGGCCGTGGAGGAACAGTTCTACATCCTCTGGCCGCTGTTGATTTTCCTCGTGCCGCGCGCCAGGTACAAAACCGCCTTCCTTTCGGTCATTGGCCTGTCCTTCCTCTTCCGCCTTTGGGTCGCCACCTGGACGCCCGAGTCCATGCCCGCCTTCCTCACATCCGAACCGCTGAGAGTGATCTACTTTCTGCCTTTCTCGCACCTGGATGCCTTCTCGCTTGGCGCGCTTCTAACGGTAGTAGACATCCCCAAAGCCCGCGCCCAATTCATCGTTCTCCTCATCGGCCTGCCCGTTTTGGGAATCGTCACAGACGTTTTCGCTTCAGGCACTTGGTCCGGCGTCGCCAATCTGGGACTCCCCTTGCTGTTGCCTTACGCGTACAAATCCGTGTGGGGCTATACCGTCTTGAACTATCTCTTTGCCGTCCTGATTTTTGGTGTGGCGCGCCTGGGCTGGTTTGAGCGCTTCCTCGAATTTCGCCCCATTGCCTATCTCGGGAAAATTTCCTACGGCTTGTACGTTTATCACTTCGTCATTATCTGGTTTGTCACTGTCCCCTTTCGCGTCTCGAGCACTGCGCCCGTGCCATTCCTGAATGCCGCCGCGGCTTTGATCCTGACCACGCTCGTTGCCGGACTGAGTTACCACCTGTTCGAAAAACCGTTGATGGACCTGAAAGACCGCTTCTTTGACGTTCCCTCCGGGCGCCTCGAGCCTGACCGCCGGCCGGACGCGTGACCCCGCGCATTTTTCCACCCCCCAGTTTTTTCTATGTTATAATCCCGCCGCTCCCATCCAAAAGGGTGGGACATATTCTGCCAGGGCAGGCATGCTGCCCAATCTCACACGCCCCCGGACTCACCGGTGCGTGCCGCGGACCAAACGGACGCGGTCGCCGGAGAGGATGAACGGGGCGGAGGCCAAACGCAAGGAGGTTTTTCCCCATGGCCATTGTATCTATGAAGGCCCTGCTCGAGAGCGGCGTCCATTTCGGACACCGCACCAACAAGTGGGACCCCCGCATGAAGCCGTACATCTTCACGGAGCGCAACGGCATTCATATCATTGACCTGCAACAGACCGTTAAGCTGTTGAACCAGGCCTTCAACGTCGTGCGCGACGCGGTCGCCAATGGCGGCACGGTGTTGTTCGTCGGCACCAAGCGCCAGGCGCAGGAAACCGTCAAGGAAGAGGCGCTCCGCTGTGGCATGCCTTATGTCACCGAGCGCTGGCTGGGCGGTATGCTCACCAACTGGTCCACCATGTACGCCCGTATCCAGGAACTGGACCGCCTCGAGAAGTTGCGTGAGACGGGCGAGATCAGCCGCCTGACCAAAAAGGAAGGCCTGCTGGTCGGGCGCGAGATTGACCGCCTGCTCACCCGCCTTGAAGGCGTGCGCAAAATGAAGCGCCTGCCTGAAGTGCTCTTCCTTGTGGATGTGGGGCGCGAGGACGCGGCTGTGCGCGAGGCCAACCTGCTCAAAGTCCCAATGGTTGCGATGGTGGACACGAACTGCAACCCGCAGAATATTGACTATGTGATCCCGTCCAACGACGACGCCATCCGCGCCATCAAATTGCTGGTGGCGCGCATCGCGGACGCTGTGCTGGAAGGCAAGGCCATGCGCAAGGAGGAGGAACCCGCTGAGGAGACTCCCGTCGCCGCGGAGAAGAGCGCGGATGCGAAGCCCGCCAGGCCGCGTAAAGGCAAGCATATCGTTGAGCCCGCGAATGTGGATGAAGTTGGCGAGGGTGACTTGCTGGGCGAGTCCACGCTGGCGAAGTTGACTGTCGCGCGCAAACCCGCGGAGGTAGTCGCGGTGGAAGAGGCGTTGCCTGTCAGCGAGGAGACGCCCGAAGCCGCCGCGACCCCGCTCGAAGTCGCGGCGGAGGAAGAGGCGTTGCCTGTCAGCGAGGAAACGCCCGAAGTCGCCGCGACCCCGCCCGAGGTCAAGGATGAAGCGGGCGCGGAAGAATCCCCGGCGGCTGGCTAGCCAGTCTCCCGAGTCACGAGGAAAGTACTTATGGAAATTACGACAGAGATGATCAAAGAGTTGCGCGCCGCCACCGGCGCGGGTATGTTGGATTGCCGCAAGGCGCTCCAGGAGGCGGGCGGCGATTACCAGAAGGCCGTGGACTTCCTGCGCGAGAAGGGCATGGCCACGGCCGCCAAGCGCGCCGACCGCGAGGCTTCGAATGGCGCGGTGGAGTTGTATTCGCACGGCGGCGGGCGCGTGGGCGTGATGGTGGAAGTGAATTGCGAGACCGATTTCGTGGCGCGCTCGGAGCAGTTCCGCAACCTGGCGCACGAGATCGCCCTGCAGATCGCGGCCGGGGCGCCGCGTTACGTCCGCGAGGCCGATATTCCGCAGGCGGTGTTGGATCACGAGGCGGAGATCGCCCGCGCCCGCACCCAGGAGGAAGGCAAGCCGGATGCGGTGGCCGAGAAGATCGTGGCGGGACGGCTGGAGAAGTTCAAGGACGAGGCGGTGCTGCTGCGCCAGGCGTACATCCGTGACGAGGCCGTCAAGGTGGAGCAACTGGTCATGCAAAACATCGCCGCCATCGGCGAGAATGTTGTCATCCGCCGCTTCCAGCGTTGGGAGTTGGGCGAGAAACTGGGTGAATAGTTTGGAAGGCCAGCCGTGAGGTTGGCCTTTTTTCTACACAAGAGGATGATCGAACCACAGATGAAAAGGATAAAACCTGCACTTGCAAAGAACCTGAATTTCAACCGGTGATGAACGGGGATAAACTTGATTTTTACCGATAAGCAAACGTTCATCCCTGTTTATCCCCGGTGAATTACTTTATGCGTAAATTCTGGTGTATTCAGAAAAGATTTACAGAAATTTGCGCGCGCAAGTTGGCATCCCTTTCATCGCTTTTATCCGTGGTTAATTTCAAAAGGAGTATCACATGACTGAACTGAAATACAAACGCGTCCTGCTCAAACTCGGCGGGGAGGCTTTGGCGGGGCCCTCGGGATTTGGGATTGACCCGACGGAAGTGGAGTCCCTTGCCAACCGCGTGAAGGAAGTCCATGCCACCGGTGTGGAAGTGGCGGTGGTGATCGGGGCGGGCAACCTGTGGCGCGGCAAACAGGGACTGGAGCGCGGCATGGACCGCGCCACCGCGGATTACATGGGCATGCTCGGCACGATGATGAACGCGCTCTCGTTGATGGACGCGCTCGAACGGGATGGCGTTCTCACCCGCGTCATGTCGGCCATCGAGATGCGCGCCATCGCCGAGCCGTACATCCGCCGCCGCGCCATCCGTCACCTGGAAAAAGGGCGCGTGGTCATCTTCGGCGCGGGGACGGGCAACCCGTTCTTCTCCACCGACACGGCCGCGGCCCTGCGCGCCAACGAGATCGAAGCGGATGTGGTCATCAAGGCCACCAAAGTGGACGGCGTGTACGACTCGGACCCGAAGAAGAATCACAATGCGGAGAAGTTCGAGCAATTGAGTTACATTGATGTGCTCAACCGCCGCCTGGAAGTGATGGACAGCACGGCCATTTCGCTGTGCATGGAAAACCACCTGCCCATCCTGGTGCTCAACCTGTGGGATGCCACCGCGCTCCTGCGCGCCCTCAAGGGAGAGGCAGTCGGCACATTGGTCAGCGGCTGAGATTTATATTTTTTTCACCCAGTCGGCGGGCGCGCAGAAGCATGCCTGCCGATTTCTTTTCTGAGAGACTCGCAACCGCTCTCCGAGTCCTCTCCCGATTGTTCAATTGGTGGCATTTTTTGAGATTTTAGGGTATCCTTGTAGCGTATAATTTTTCAGGAGGCAACCGTGACTGACGATACTTTGAAGGAACTGTTGAAAGACGCGGAAACCCGCATGAACGGCGCGCTCTACGCGCTGGAGCAGGACCTGGCCACGGTCCGCACGGGACGCGCCAGCCCGGCGCTGGTCGAGCGTTTGCTGGTGGACTACTTCGAGACGCCCACCCCCCTGATCCAACTGGCGACGATTGCCGTGCCGGAGCCGCGTTCGCTCCTGGTCAAACCTTTCGACCCGTCCACGCTCAAGACGATCGAGAAGGCGATTCTGGCCTCGGACCTGGGGCTGACTCCCAACAACGACGGCAAATCCATCCACCTCAACCTGCCCCCGCTCACCGAAGACCGCCGCCGCGAACTGGTCAAGCACGTCCACGCGCGGTTGGAGGAATCCCGCGTCGCCGTCCGCAACATCCGCCGCGATGTCCACAAGGATATGCGCGACTTTGAGAAGGAAAAATTGATCTCCGAAGATAACCTGAAACGCGGCGAGGAACAACTGCAAAAACTGACCGATCGCTTTATCGAGGATGTCGGCAAACACGGCCAGGCCAAAGAAAAAGAGATCATGGAAGTGTAGCAACGGTTCCCCGTTTCTATCACCAGCATGAGCAAAAATCCCTTGAATATCTCACCTGAAAAAGTTCCCCAGCACGTTGCCATCATCATGGATGGCAATGGACGCTGGGCGATTGCGCGTGGTTTGCCGCGGGTGGCAGGTCATAAAGCCGGGACTGAAAACCTGCGCCGCGTCATCCGCTCCACGGTTGAGTTTGGCATCAAGTACCTGACCATCTACGCCTTTTCCACCGAAAACTGGGGACGTCCGCCGGAGGAAGTGCAGGGGTTGATGGGCATTCTTCAGGATGTGATTGACCATGAGTTGCACGAACTGCATGCAGAAGGCGTGCAATTGCGTCACATCGGACGGCTGGAACGCCTGGATCCGAAGATCCAGGCCAAGGTCCTGAAAGCGATCGAACTGACGAAGAACAACGACCGGCTGATCCTGAACATCGCCTGGAATTACGGCGGCCGCGACGAAATTGTCTGCGCCATCCAGAAAATCATCAAGGATGGCATCGCGCCCGATGACGTGACGACGGAACTGGTCAGCCGCTACCTGTTCACTGCGGGCGTGCCGGACCCCGACCTGGTCATCCGCACCTCGGGCGAACTGCGTATCAGCAATTTCCTGATCTGGCAGACGGCCTACTCGGAGTGGTACGTCACCCCCACGTTCTGGCCTGATTTCGACAAGGAGGAGTACCGCCACGCGCTGGAGATCTTTGCCCAGCGCGACCGCCGCTATGGCGGCGTTTCGGAGGCGGTCGCAAACAAGACACCCCATGCTTAAACGCACCGTCACTGCACTGTCCCTGCTGATTATCGCCATGCCTGCGGTGTTGTGGGGGGGCATCTGGTTTTTTCTGCTGATCGGTTTTTTCATCGTTCTGGCTTCGTGGGAATACACGCAAATGTTCCGCGCCGTCCACATGCAACCGGCCGCGCTGGTCACAGTCGGTGGGACGATCCTCCTGCTCGCGACGCGCTCGCAAGCGGTGACGCATTTCTTTTTCCCGTCCGCGGTCTTTTCCCCGCAATGGGCTGAATTGACGCTCACCTGCCTGGCGCTGGTCGCCATGGCAGTGCATCTCTATGCTTACGAGCGCGGCCGTGACCAGGCCGCGCTTGATTTTACGATCACCGTCGGCGGATTGCTCTACCTCGGCTGGGTCGGCGCATACCTGGTGAACCTGCGGGAACTGCCCAACGGCGGCTGGTGGCTGATGCTCGTCCTGCCCACGGTTTGGATGGCGGACTCCGGCGCGTACGCGCTGGGCGCGAAATACGGCAAACACAAACTTGCGCCGCGCCTCAGCCCCAAAAAATCCTGGGAAGGCTATTGGGCGGGTGTGTTCACCGGCACGCTCTACGGTGGATTCTTTGCCTACGTTTATTCCTGGCTTGGCCCGCTTCACATCACCTTCTGGCAGGGAGCCTTGCTGGGATTTGTGCTCAGCGTCATCACCACGCTCGGCGACCTGGGAGAGAGTCTCTTCAAACGGCAGGGCGGCATCAAGGATTCGGGGACGCTCTTCCCCGGTCACGGCGGCGCGTTCGACCGCATCGACTCGTGGCTGTGGGCGGCCGTCATCGGCGTGTACTGGATCCGCTGGTTTTTTCTGTAGTCGAATTTCACCTGCCCGAAAACTTCGCTTGACACGACGCGACCTTCCCTATATAATCCCGCCCGCATTCCTCGCTAGCTCAATTGGCAGAGCGAGCGGCTGTTAACCGCTAGGTTCGAGGTTCAAGTCCTCGGCGAGGAGCCAAATGAAATTTGCCTTTAGCGTTTGGCTAAGGGCAGATTTTGTTATATACATAAGTTTCCATAGAGTTCAACACGAAAAAGAACTTCGAGAGTTGTACGAAGAACGCCAAAAGAAAAGTTATCAAAGAGATAGGAACTCTGAAAGTGATTCAAATGGAAATAAAAGATCTCATAGCTATCGGTTTGGGGTTATATGGTGCTGTTGTTTCGACAATTCTTGGGGTTCGTGAGCAGAGGTTATCCTAAGGACTCGTGTAAAAATAAGTTCCGTGTTTCCGTCAGCAGTTGGACTGCTGACGGCTCGCAGTATAACTGCTCGCGAACCTTGAAAACGGGAAGTTATTCTTACACAGATCCTAAAATATCCAGGAAGCCGTGTGATAAACATTGGTGGGCTACTTTGGACGGTAAAGACGCTGCTCTGCGCCGATTGGCCGAACAACAAGTTCGATCTCGACAGGGTAAGCACATTCAACAAATAATTGCGCTGCGTGACGGTTGCAAAGCTCTGCAAACTCGTCTCGGCAAATATTTTCCCGACTTCATCCTGATTTTGGATTTCATCCATGAGTCTACTGCAAAAAGGCAATCTCACCGCGAAGATGCGAAGGCCGCGAAGGAAAAGCATAATCCCGAATCTTTTATCAAGATAATCTGCGTGATGGTTTAACATTTTCAAAACTTCCTTGAATTTCCTTCGTTGCCTTTGTGTCCTTTGTGTTTAAAAATAGTTTTTGCAGTGGACTCATCCATGTTTACGAAAACTATATCCGAAAATTCGATTGCTATCGCAGAAATCCAAAACGGGAATTACTGGCGCAAGTTGGTACGCTTCGCGTGCGCCCACTTTTGATTCTCACTGTGAAGTATCCACTGCAAGGCGCGGACATCGTATCCAAAGGATGAACAGCCTCCTTGCCTGGCGGGGGACAAAGCAAGAATGTTACCGAAGGGTGATTGCTTTCCGGTTCTAATCGTTATATAATAGGACAAAATTGGTCGAGATAGAGCGACCTGCGCCCGCACGCATTTTGCGGAACCTGTAATTCAGCCAAAGGAGAATCCAAAATGTTCACAAAATTCGTTCGATTTGTTGCGGCTTTGGTAGTCGTGGTCATTATCGTCGGAAACAGCGGGGTGGCATTGGCCGAGCGCGGCGCGGCACCCAGTGTTAGCGCGCAGAACCTCCAATCGCCGCGCGCTCTTCAACCTCAACCGCTCGACCTCCCGGCCCTCATCCTCCCTGCGGCGAGTTCACTGGGCATCCAATTTGTCCACGTCGCTACGGCGGCAAATATCACCTCGAATTGGACAACCATTGATCATCCCCTGACGAACGGCAAGCCCGATGCGATACTCCTCGTCACGTCCAACTGGAATCCTGGAAACGTTGGTGGAACCTACGATAATCACCCCATCGGCGTGTGGTACGACGGAAGCAAGTGGGCGATCTTTAATCAAGACATTGCGGCGATGCCGGCCGGCACCGCGTTCAATGTGATCATCCCCACCACTGGCGCGAGCGTCTTTGTTCACAAGGCGACGGGGGCAAATATCACCTCGAATTGGACAACCATTGATAATGCCCTGACAAATGGCAACCCGAATGCCATTGTCGTCGTCACGCCGAACTGGAATCCCGGTGGTGTTGGCAGTACCTACGATAATCACCCCATCGGCGTGTGGTACGTTGGAAGCAAGTGGGCGATTTTTAACCAGGACATTGCGGCGATGCCGGTCAATGCCGCCTTCAATGTGTCCGTTCTCACGGCGGGTGCGGGCATTTTTGTTCACACGGCTACAGCGGGCAACAGCACTGGTGACTACACAATGATTGATAATGCCTTGACGAACAACAACCCGAATGCGATTGTCTTCGTCACGCCGAACTGGAATCCTGGAAACGTCGGTGGAACCTACGATAACCACAACATCGGTGTGTGGTACACCGGAAGCAAGTGGGCGATCTTTAACCAGGACCTTACGGCGATACCGGTCAATGCCGCGTTCAATGTGTTGGTGCTCGTTCCTGCCTCGGATATTTTTGTTCACACGGCTACAGCGGGCAACAGCGCTGGCGACTACACAAATATTGATAACGCCCTGACGAACAGTCACCCGAATGCGATTGTCTTCACCACGCCGAATTGGAATCCCGGTGGGGTTGGTGGAGTGTACAATGATCACAACATCGGCGTGTGGTACAACAACGCAGCCAGCCAGTGGAGCATCTTTAACCAGGATATTACGGTGCCGCTGGCCAATGCCGCGTTCAATGTGTTTGTTCCCAATCCAGATACGAGTGTCTTTGTTCACAAGGCGACGGCGGCAAATACCAGTGGGCATATAACAACCATTGATTATCCCCTGACGAACGGCCATCCGGATGCGATACTCCTCGTCACGCCCAACTGGAATCCTGGAAGTGTTGGTGGAGTGTACGATGACCACCCCATCGGCGTGTATTACAGTGGTGGCAAGTGGAAAATTTTTAACCAGGACTTGGCAACGATTCCGGTCGGCGCCTCGTTCAACGTGACCGTTCTCACGGCGGGCCCGGGCGTTTTTGTTCACAAGGCTACAGCGGGCAACAGCGCTTTCGACTACACAATGATTGATAATGCTTTGACGAACAACAACCCGAACGCCATTGTCCTCGTCACGCCGAACTGGAATCCCGGTGGCGTTGGTGGAGTATATAGTGATTACAAAATCGGTGTGTGGTACACCGGAAGCAAGTGGGCGATCTTTAACCAAGACGGTGCGACGGCGATACCGGATGGCACCGCGTTCAATGTCTACGTAGACGCGAACTACAAACTTTACCTGCCGCTGGTTATCCGCTGATCGCGCGGCCTGAGAAATGTTGATAAAGAGGACGCAGGATACCAACCTGCGCCCTCTTTTGATTCTCACCGTGAAGCATCCACTGCAAGGCGCGGACATCGTATCCAAAGGATGAACAGCCTCCTTGCCTGGCGGGGGACAAAGCAAGAATGTTACCGAAGGGTGATTGCTTTCCGGTTCTAATCGTTATATAATAGGACAAAATTGGTCGAGATAGAGCGACCTGCGCCCGCACGCATTCTGCGGAACCTGCTATTCACCCAAAGGAGAAGTCCAAATGAAGAAAAGAAGTCTGTTCGTTTTGTCTATCTTTATCGGGATTGCTTTATTGCTGGCGGCCTGCGGGCCAGACCGGCAATTAGGCTACCAGGCGGTTTTAACCGGTCCCGGCGGAATCCCTGTGGCAAACGGGAACTACACGGTAATCGTCAAATTCTATGACGCTCTGACTGCTGGAACTCTAATTTACTCGGATACCCAGACGGTGGCTGTTACCAATGGCATGTTGAACATTGCCATCCCCGACACGGAAGCACAAGCCGACGCCCTCGACCCGAGTGATTTTGCGCAACCGCTCTGGGCGGAAATCACCATCAATGGCGAGACATTAACCCCACGGCAGAAACTACTCGGCACACCCTACGCCTTTAGTTTGGTTGGTGGAGCGGGGGTCTTGGTGGGTGATGATGCACAGAGGGCTCCACTTATTGCCAACGCTGCCGCTGGGCAAGGCGCATTTAACGTAGGCAATAGGACCGCCAACGATGCTGCCGGCAGTCCTGGCACAGGCGGACTGACCGTTAGTATTTTGGATAATACCGATTCGTACATCATCCGTGGTTGCGCCGGCGGATTGGATTGTTCCAACACCTACCTTGAGTTCCGCGTTAACGGGAATGGCAACGTTACCGCCGATGGTAACTTCACCGGGCTCGGCGCCGATTATGCCGAAATGATCATGGCTGAAGGCAGCGCCGCAACCTTGGAGCCGGGCGACGTGCTGGTCATCAGCGCCGCCCAGGACCGGGCGGTCGCCAAATCGTCAAGCGCAAACGACCCGTCGCTGGCTGGCGTCTATTCGACCGAGCCCGGCTTCATCGGCGGTGGTTCAATGGAGGCCCAGCCCGGTTACATTCCTGTGGCGATCATGGGCATTGTCCCCGTCAAGGTGACCGCCGCCAATGGACCAATTCATCGCGGAGATTTACTGACCTCATCAGATATCCCCGGCTATGCAATGTTAGCCACCAATCCACTGTTCGGAGCGATTCTGGGAAAGGCGATGGGTGAGCTTCTTGAGGGTGAGGGTGTCATCCTGGTACTGTTGTTACTCAGATAATGGAGGTGAGCGATGAAGAACCGCACAAAGTGGATTGCCTCCATGGTGATCCTCGCACTTGTCCTGGTTTTAACGGTCACCGCTGTCAGCGCTGCCATCCTGTCATCGAGTTCGTTCCGCATCCCGCGCAACACCATGAGCAGCGCGCAGGTGCCCGGCGGGATTATGTCCTCCGCCAGTTTTAAGCTTGAGGGCGCTTTTGGCGGCATGATTGGGCAAACCGGCGGCGGCGCATCGAGCGCTTTATGCATCGGGTACATCTGTGAAGGCAGTCACTCCATCTACC
The DNA here is from genome assembly GCA_964371065.1 of uncultured Anaerolineaceae bacterium. GTDB lineage: Bacteria > Chloroflexota > Anaerolineae > Anaerolineales > Villigracilaceae > Denitrolinea. The sequence continues at coordinate 16,581 of CAYJLS010000002.1, forward strand.
TGCCCCTGATTATTCGGTGAGCGCCGTAATCGCATCCGAACGGTAAGGATCAACCTTATCGAGGGTAGCGTACATGCTTCGATGACAGAAACCATCGCCAAAAGCAGCGTGTCAGCCTGCATGGCGGCGATGCGTGTTCTGTAGCCCTGACGCGAAGCGTATTGATAAAGTGGGCGCAGGTTGGTACCCTGCGCCCTCTTTTGATTCTCACCGTGAAGCATCCACTGCAAGGCGTGGCGTCATCCCCGAGGATAAACAGCGCCTTTGCCTAACGGGGGACAGGGTGAGATGATTGCCAAAGGTTGATTGCGTTCTGATACTAATCGTTATATAATAAGACCAAATTGGTCGTAATTAGTAAAGATGCGCCCGCACGCATTCTGCGGAACTTGTAATTCAGCCAAAGGAGAAATCCAAAATGTCCACGAAATTCGTTCGATTTGTTGCGGCTCTGGGTGTCATAGTGACTATCGTTGGAAACAGCGGGATTGCGCGCGCCGATCGCGAGGCGCCGCCCAGCGTTGGCGCGCAGAAATCTATCCCGCCGGCGGGTTCGCTGGGAGTCCAGTTCGTTCACATTGAGACGGCGGCAAAGATCGCCGGGCATCCGACAACCATTGAAAGCCCCCTGACGAACGGCAGCCTGAATGCGAGCGAACTGCACGTTTGCAAAACTGGCGGCGCGGACTTTACGACGATTCAAGACGCAGTGGATGCCGCGCAGACCGGCGATGTGATCAAAGTCGCCGCTGCGGTTTACACTGAAACAAAAACTGTATCCAGCACGCCGTACAATTTGTACATTACGAAAACGGTTTCGATCCTCAGCGGTTTTACCTGCGCGGATTTTACGAATCAAAATCCGGCCGCGAATATCACAACGATCAATCCTTCCACTCCCGACCAATCGGTGGTGTCCATCATCGGTCAATTTGGAAACACATCGCAGGTCGCGCCGACCGTGGATGGCTTTACGATTAGCGGCGGAGGCGGCGGGAATCACGGCGGCGGTATCTCAATGCGCGATAGCGATGCGATCATCAGCAACAACGTTATCACGGAAAATCAGGGATACCTGTTCGGCGGAGGCATCTTTGCGCAGCGTGGCGCGCCGCGTATTCAATATAATCGTATCCAGAATAATACGGCGGACGCGGTCAGTGGGACGGCGCTCGGCGGCGGAATTGAATTGGAGAATACGCAAGCGAGTGTCGTCAGTAATATCATCGCCAATAATGCATTGAGCGGTTCTCCTGTCTATGGCGGTGGCGTGGACATTTCCGGCGGCGGTCCGGTAACGCTCGTCAACAACACAATCGCAGACAACGACGCTCAGGGCGTTACCACGAACGCGACGCTCACGGCTTTTAATAACATCATCATGAACCATGCCATCGGTATCAGCACCACTGCGCCTGCTGTGACGGTCAACTCAACGCACAACATTTATTTTGGCAACACAACAGACAATTTTGGCTTTACGCTCGGCGGAACCGACATGCCCGGCGTGAATCCACAACTCACTTCGGATTATCATCTCATGGCGGGTTCTCCGGCAATCGACGCCGGCACGCACACGAGCGCGCCAAATCGCGATATTGATCGCGAGTCGCGCGCGATGATCGGCACGTCCGGGTTTTACAAAATAGACATCGGCGCGGACGAGTTCACCGGCATGGCACAGCGCATGTTGGACGTTGATCAAGGTCAAGCCGATCTCACGATCATCGGCCCGGGCGGCATTGTCGGACAACCCGATCCAAACGGGAACAATTGGATGGGATATTCGGTGATGGGCGCAGACGTGAATGGAGACGGACGCGCGGATTTGAGCATGGCAACGCAGGATTGGGCGGAAGATTTCGATACGCTGAATGCGACGGGACGATTGTTCGGCTTGTTCAATTTCGGCGCGCGCACGCTCGGCACGCTTGATCTGTACACGCGCACGGCTGATCTCACCATCGTCAGCAAATACGAGTATCAACACGTCGGCCAGGCATTTGCGAGCGGCGACGTCAACGGCGACGGCCAAAGCGACCTGATCGTCAGTTCCAACAATGACGACAACACCGCGGTCCCGTGGCCCACCGTGTTTGTGCTCTTCGGCGGCGCAGCGCTCGACGGCACGCGTACGCTCGCCGATGCGACTCCCGCTAATTTCATGCTGCTCGCGCCGGCGAAGGATTACGGCGCGTACGGCAATCACAACGCGCTCGCGGCGGGCGACATCAACGGCGACGGCATTGACGATTTGCTCGTCGGCGATTCTTTGGCGAATGACGGTGCGACTGCCGCGACCGGCGCGGTCTTTGGCGTCTTTGGCAGCCCTTCACTCTCCGGCTCTTTCGACCTCAGCGCAACGACGCCGAACCTCGCCGTTTATGGTCCCGCAGCGGATGCAAAACTGGAAAAATTCGCGCTTGGCCGGCTCGACAACGACGGGCAGCTTGATCTCGTCGCGCGCACGGATACGACCGCGTACGTACTCTTTGGTCCACGCTCTGGCGCCATCCATCTCAGCAGCACGACTGCCGATGTGACGATCACCGGATTGGCATTCGGCGGCGTCGCGATCATGGATTTCGACGGCGATGGAATCAATGATTTGATTCTCGGATCAGGCAGCAACATCTATGTCGTTCCCGGTCCCTTCACCGGCGGAGGATCGTTCGACGTGGCCACGGACGCGTCACTCACGCTGACGGGCATCACGGCCAGCGCGTTCGCGGTCGGCGATGTCGTCGGCGACCCGAAGCCCGATCTCCTTATCGGCGCGGATGCCAATTCGCGCGCGATCGTCATTCCCGGTGGAACGACGACGACGGGTTCGATCATAACGGAAGATCTCGCGCCGCTGATCGCGCGTTCGAACAGCAACGCCGTTCGCTTCCTTGGGGTGGATGTGGCCGCGGGCGATCTCGACGGCGACCGCAAAGCGGATCTGATCATCGGCTCGCTGTTTTCGGATACGGATACACATCCCGCGGATTTTGAAAAAGGCGGCAAAGTATTTGTGATTTACGGCACGGGGCAGCCCGCGCTGGTGCAAATCTTTCTGCCATTCATCGTGAGATGAGGAATACACCTAATTTGATGATCGCCGCGTCCCTATTGTCTTTCATCGCGGCGATGCATGTTCCGTGGCCCTGACGCGGAGCGTATTGATAATATGGGTGCATGTCGGTAAGCATGCGCCCACTTTTGATTCTCATCGTTATCGTGTGTCGCACTGTGTTTACAGGAGCCGCTCCAGCGATACCCAATTCCATTTAAGCGGTTTCATCCCCAAAGGCAGGTACTAAAAGTGGATGCCATGTGACGCACAGGTAGCAGTTCCCCCGATTCTCAGGTAGAATTCGTAACTATCCCCACCCCCCTTTCATCCCCATTTCTGCCTGTTCCAGCGCCGCAAGCACAGGTGAACTTCGAAATAGGGGACAGAGGGGGGTACACTGTGAGACCTGATCCGCCATGAGACGATTAATCTTTTTACTTTTGCTATTTGGCCTGTCCGCCTGCGCGCCGTTTGTGAAAGACGGACAGCCCGGCGCAGCCTCTACAGGGGTTGTTTTGCAAGCCGGACAAAGCATTGGACAGACTTTGCTGGCGCGTGATCGCGGCTTGCAGGGCATTGAGATTTACCTCGGGCCGGAAACTGCGGGAAGCGGCGAGATTCAACTGCACTTGCGCGCAGGCACTCAATCGTCCACCGACCTGGCGATTAGCAGCCTGCCCGTGCAGTCCATTACCGCGCCCGGCTGGGTTCGCTTTACCTTCCCGCCACAAAACGATTCGCGCCAGAAAGATTACTATTTGTTCCTGGAACTTCAAGGAACTGGCAGCGCACGCGTGGAGACTGCCCCCGGCGATACCTATCTGGAGGGCGCCTTATACCAAAACGAGAGTCCGCTCGACGCGCAAATGGCCTTCCGCTTGGTCTATGACCCAGGGCAATTATTCCTGGGAACCCTGGCTCAGGCGGGAAGTTGGTCTGGCATTCTGGGGATAGCCATTTTTCTTTTTATCCTGCCGGGCTGGGCGCTGTTGGCGCTGCTTTGGCCGGACTGGGACGCCCTTGCGTGGGGCGAGAGGCTGGGATTAGCGGGCGGCGTGAGCCTGGCGCTTTACCCGTTGCTCCTCCTGTGGACAGATATGATCGGCCTGCACCTGGGCCCGCTGTATGCCTGGTTACCGTCACTGGTTGGGTTGGGAATCATCTTATGGCGGCACGTTGCGGTTTGGAGGTCAAAGGTCAAAGGGCCTGCCCTGAGCGAAGTCGAAGGGTTGTCGAAAGGTCAAAGGTCAGAGTTCATATCCCGCCTCCTGCATCCCATCCTCCATATCACATTTCACGATATTACCTTACTGCTCATCCTTGCCCTGATTTTTCTGACCCGCTTCTGGGTCATCCGCTCGCTGGATGTGCCCATGTGGGGCGATGCGTATCAGCATACGATGATCGCACAATTGTTGGTGGATAACGGCGGATTATTCAACTCGTGGCAACCTTATGCCGAATTGCAGACATTCACTTATCACTTTGGATTCCATACCGCAGTCGCCGCTTTCCATTGGATCAGCGGGCTGGGCCTGCCCCAATCCGTTCTGTGGACAGGGCAAATCCTGAATGTGCTGGCGGTTCTTGCGCTTTATCCATTGGCAACGCGCGTGGGAGGAAATCGCTGGGCCGGAGTTGGTGCGGTACTGGTGGCTGGGTTGCTCTCGCCCATGCCGATGTACTATGTCAATTGGGGACGTTACACGCAACTCGCGGGACAGGTCATTTTGCCGGGAGCGATCTACCTGGCTTGGGCAACCCTGGAAGCGGAACCACATAAGATCGAATCGCCCGTCTTATGGCGCCGCCGTATTCCATTCGATGTTGGACAGATGGCTCTCACATGGTTAATTCTGGGCGGACTTGCGCTCACGCATTATCGCGTCCTGATTTTTGCGGTTCTCTTTTTTGGGACGTTTTTCATTCTGCGCACTACAAGGGATACTTGGCGTGCGCTCCTTTCCCGGACCTTTTGGCTGGGCACCGGAGCCGGACTGCTATTTCTGCCCTGGTTCATTCATACCTTTGCCGGCAAGATTATGCTTATCTTTTCCACGCAACTGACAACACAGGCAAAGGCAGTTCCAATCTCGACTCAGCAATATAACGCCATAGGCGATTTATCCTCCTACCTCCCGATGTCTCTCTGGTGGCTCTTGCCCCTGAGTATTATTTGGGGTCTGTGGCGGCGGGAGAAAGGCGTGGCGCTGGTCTGCTTGTGGTCGTTTCTGACTCTGCTGGCGGCCAACCCGCAATGGCTGCGCCTGCCGGGAGAGGGGGCGCTCAGTAACTTTGCCGTATTTATCGCCGCCTACATCCCGGTCAGTGTGCTGGCTGGCTATCTGCTGGGACAAGTGGGAAGTGGGAAGTGGAAAGTGGAAAGTGGAAAGTGGAAAGTGGGAAGTGGCAATATTCTGGCGCTAGTCATGCTGGTCTTGGTCCTCGGCGTGGCCGTCTGGGGCGCGCGCCAACGGTTGGACGATTTTCAGGTGATGCCGCATGCCCTGGCCACGCGTCCCGACATACGGGCGGCAGAGTGGATTCAAGAGAACACACCTCAGGATGCGCGTTTTCTGGTAAACTCTTTTTTTGCTTATGGCGATACGGTCGTCGTTGGATCAGATGGCGGCTGGTGGCTGCCGCTCCTGGTGCAACGGCAGACTACACTTCCTCCGCTCAATTACGGCTCTGAACGAGGCCCGCGCCCGGACTATGTTCAGTGGATAAACGCACTGACTACTGAGATTCAAAACAAGGGGATCGCGCATCCCGACGTACTGGCCCTGTTGCGCGAACGCGGCGTCACACACGTGTATATCGGTCAAAGGCAGGGACGGGTAAACTATGGTGGACCGTATGTGCTTGACCCGGGACAACTGCTCGCCAGCCCAAATTTTCGCCTGGTTTATAATCAAGATCGGGTGTGGGTGTTTGAAATACAGAGATAATTCGAACGGCTTTGAAGGGTTGCGATGAGGAGACAGATGAAGTTTGTACTGGTTGGACCCGTGTATCCCTATCGTGGGGGCATCGCCCACTACACCACGATGTTGGCACAAACACTTGCAAAGAGAGGCTCACAGTTTCACGTAGTGTCTTTCCGTCGTCAGTATCCGCGCTGGCTGTATCCGGGCAAATCAGATCGTGATCCCAGCCAGAAGCCGCTGCGGGTCAATGCAGAATATTTGCTTGACCCGCTCTATCCCTGGACATGGTGGCAAACTGCTCGCAGGATTGCCAAATGGAATCCGGATCTGGTCATTATTCAATGGTGGACGACTTTTTGGGCACCTGCCTTTGCTGCTCTGGCATTCCTGCTGCGCCGACGAGGAGTGAAAGTATTATTCGTGATCCACAACGTCATGCCGCACGAGCCGCATCCGTGGGACCGCTGGCTGGCACATCTCGCGCTGCGGCAAGGCCACCACTTTCTGGTGCAGACCGGGCGCGAGAAAGAACGCCTGCTATCACTTTTGCCGCAAGCCCAGATGATCTTGTCGCCTCATCCGGTCTACGATATGTTCGCTGGTCAGCGGATCCCTATCGCCGAGGCCAAACAACAACTGGGGTTGCCCGTAGACGAGCCGGTAGCCCTGTTCTTCGGGATCGTACGCCCCTACAAGGGACTGCGCTTCGCCATAGAAGCATTGGCGGAATTGCGTGCCCGGGGCAAGACGGTGCATCTGCTGGTGGCAGGGGAATTTTGGGAGGATGTGATGGCGTACACGCGGCTCATCGAGCAACTGGGGCTGTCAGCGCAGGTCAAGATTGACAACCGTTACATCCCCGACGAGAAAATCGGTCTGTACTTCTCGAGCGCAGATGTTTTTGTCGCCCCCTACGTTGGCGGAACGCAAAGCGCGGCGGTGAAGGTTGCGTTGGGTTTCGATTTGCCGGTGGTCATCAGCCAGGCCATTGTCAGCGAAGAACTGGAAAATGATGCCACCCATCGGCTGTATTGGGTCGCTCCAGAAGATGTGGATGCGCTGGCTGAGGCGATGGATCGTTGTCTGCGAGAGAACGAGCAGACAACGAAATTGGTTACGCCCCTGGCGGGCGGAGACCAGTGGGAGAAGCTGATTGGTAAAATCGAGACGATGATATAATCCCCACCGTCATGGCCCAATCCGCCTCCCCCACCCCGCGTGTCTACGCGGTGGTAGTCAATTGGAACCGTCCTGCTGACACCGTTGCTTGCATCGAGTCGCTACTAACCCAGGAAGGCATCTCGCCTGAGATCATCGTTGTAGACAATGGCTCGATTGACGACTCAGTGTCCATCTTTCGGAGGAAATTTCCACAAGTCGGGCTGATTGCCAGCCCGACCAACCTAAAGTTCGGGCGCGGCTACAACTTGGGGATGCGGCTCGCCCTGGAGTCAGGCGCCGACGCCGTCTTCATCATCAACAACGACGCCATCATTGCCCGTGATGGGCTGGGCACGCTCTTACGGTACGCCACTCCCGATACGGGTTTGCTGGCCCCCATGATCTACTATTACAATCACCCAGAGCGAATCTGGTCTATCGGGGGCGAAACTCACCCTTGGACTCTCGAAAAGTCTGACAATGCCCGAAATACGATAGACCCGGGTAACTGGCCGCCGGTCATCGAGCAGGATTTCGTCACCGGTTGCGGAATGTTGCTTACCCGGGATGCACTCAAGCGCGTTGGGCTGTTCGATGACCGCTTCGATCACTATTACGAGGATATGGATTTCTGCCGCCGCATCCGCATGGCTGGCTATCGCATTAGGGTCATCCCCGAGGCGAAGATGTGGCACAAAGTTGCCATGAGCAGCGGCGGGAGCGACGCGCCAGACGAGCGCTACTGGATGGCGCGTTCCAGCGTGCGTTACTTCCGCAAGCATGGGCATGGCTGGCGGATGCTGGTGATTGTGCCAAATCGGCTGGGTAGCGCTATCAAAACGACCATCCGCCTGCTTTTCGCCGGGCGCTCCGAGTCGGTCAAATCTTACTGGCGCGGACTGCGGGATGGATTGCAAGACAAGTAATCCGCTAAGCGGATTCTGACTGACTACCTGCCAAAATGCCTCTTTTGATCACCTGTCTGACCTGTGGACAACCCTTAGATTTATCCTCTCCCGAGATTGCCACCTGCATCAGTTGCGGGCAGCAATACCCGATAACGTGCGGCATTCCTGATCTGCGCGGCCGCGATGCGGTCAACACCCCGGCAGACGCGGCCATCGTCGAGAAAATGCTAGCCGCTTACTCGCAAGCCGATTTCGCCGGGCTGGTTGACATCCGTATGCGCAATGCCCCGACCTACGGCGACCTGCGCGGCCACGAGATGGGTTACCTTCTGACGCTCAAAGAGCGCGGGCGCGGGATGGTTGAGATGTTTCATTCGAGGGCCATGGAGTATTTTCCACCCGCGGGGAACGAAGTTGCTCTGGATGTGGGCTGCGGCTCGGGGGCTAGCATGCTGGCGCTGGCAAAGAAGTACCAAACAGTCGTCGGCTTGGAACCCAGCCTGCCGGACCTGATTCTGGCCCGCAAGGCGCTGGAGGCTGAGGGCGTCACCAACTTCCAACTCGTGCAGGCTTATGGGCAGCACATCCCGTACCCAGAGCAGAGCTTCAACTACATCAATGCCCTCAACGTGCTCGAACACGTTTTCGAGCCAGAGTCGGTGCTAACCGAGGCGCGCCGCGTGCTGAAACCGGGCGGCATCTTTGCCGCCGATTCGCGCAACCGATTCGACCTGTTCCTGCCAGAGCCGCACGTCAAAATCCGCTGGGTGGGATTATTGCCGCGTCGCTGTGCCAGGCATTACGTGCGTTGGCGTTTAGGCGTAGGGTACGATGCCACCCGCCTTCTCTCGTATGGCGAGTTGCAACGCGGACTGCGCAAGAGCTTTGGCCGCGAGCATTGCATCGTTTTCCCCTACGTGAACGCTTACGGCGGCCCGCCCTGGGTGAACGGCTGGTTGCGGCGGCTGGAGCGCCTGCCGGTATTACCCACGCTGGCGTTGTGGGTGTTCCCGTCGCACCTGGCGCTGGCGAGGCGGCGCCGACAGGGCCGAATGGACAGAAAAAGATGACCGTTCGAGATGCTATCCGCAAGACGATTAAAAAACTGCTGGCTTCACGCGGCTATACCCTGACCCGTCTCAACCCGGGTCGTGACACGATGGACAATGCCTGTCGGGCCATCGCCACCCGCGGGCATGTCCTTAACACAGTGGTTGACATCGGCGCGTCCGATGGTCGTTGGTCGCGGGACTTCATGCGTTATTTCCCAGACTGCCAGTACCTGCTCATTGAGGCGCAGCCTGTGCATACGCCGAGGCTGAAGCAGTTTTGCCGCGAACATACTAACAGCCGATATATCATGGCGGCTGCCGGGGAAACTTCGGGGCAAATCTACTTCGATGCATCCAACCCGCTAGGCGGGCAGGCATCTCATACTCCTTTTATCGCGCACAATCTGGTCATCCCAATGACCACGGTAGACGATGAAGTTTTCTCGCGGCAATTGCCAGCTCCTTATCTCATCAAATTCGACACTCACGGGTTTGAGGTGCCTATTCTTAAGGGCGCACAGCAGACTCTTCAGGCGACCGAAATCATCGTAATGGAGTGTTACAATTATCGAATTGCCCCTGAATGCCTGCTGTTTGATGAAATGTGCGCCTACCTGCGAGGGCTGGGGTTCCGTTGCGTCGACCTGGCCGACCCGATGTTTCGCCCGCACGATAACACGCTGTGGCAGATGGACTTGGTGTTCGTCCGAGAGAGTTGGCCGGATGCCTCGTACCATGATTTCAAGTGATATCCGGCGCGACAAGGATTAGGCCGTGAACTTGCTGATGATTCTGTACAACCAGACCGGCAAGGGTACCTTCTGGCGGGCGCTAGGCTTTGCCAGGGTGCTGGTAAAACGCGGGCACGCTGTCACGTTGATGTGCACTTCGCCGAGTGCCAGGCTGCGTATCTCGGAGTGCGATCTTGAAGGTGTACGGCTGGTGGAAACGCCCGATTTGCTGCCCGGTTCGCTACGTTCGGGTTGGGATGTCTGGAATATGCTAAACCGGCTTGCATGGCTGCGCGGTCGGTCGTTCGATTTGGTGCATGGATTCGAGACACGCCCAATCGTTATTTGGCCTGTGTTGATGGCAAAACGCGGCGGGGCAAAACTTATCCTTGACTGGTGTGACTGGTTTGGGGCGGGCGGCTCCGTTGAGGAGCGTACTAATCCGCTGGTGCGCGCCATCCTGCGCCCGGTGGAAACCTTCTTCGAGAATTACTACCGCACCTGCGCCGATGGGACGACCGTCATCAACTCGTTCCTGCACCAGCGGGCGAGTGGCTTGGGTGTGAAGCCGGAAAGCATCCGGCTGATTCGCAACGGGTCTGATACCACCATCAAGCCGGTGGACCGCCTAGCAGCCCGAGATGTGTTGGGTCTGCCTGCCGAGGGAATATACATCGGCTTCGTGGGTGGCACGTACACTCGTGACGCTCATTTTATGGCAGAGGCGTTCAACCGTGTACTTGCCGCCGTCCCCCAGGCAAAGCTGATCCTCACAGGCTATTTTAACCGACCCATCGAAGCCTGGACCATCCCCGGGGCGATCGTGCGCAGCGGGCCGGTCAAATATGCCGAGATATACACCTATCTGTCGGCCTGCGATGTGTGCTGGTTACCACTGTGTGACAGCGGCGCTAATCGCGGGCGCTGGCCATTCAAGCTGAACGATTATATGACGGTTGCTCGTCCGGTGGTTGCGACGGCGGTGGGCGATTTAGCTGAGGTCATTCCGCAGTACGATTTGGGCGTGGTAACGCCCGTTAATGCAGACTGCTTTGCCGAGGAGACTCTGGCACTGCTGGCCGACGATGCCCGCGCCTGGTCCATCGGCCAAACTGCCCGCCGCGTGGCGGAAGAGGTGTTCAATTGGGAGAATCTGGCGAACGAGTTGGAAGACTTTTATCAATCGAGACTTCGCTGATGGAAACGGTATCCTGTAATTTGTGCGGCGCGGACGACACCGAAATCATCTTCGCCAGTGCGGGCTGGCAACAGCCGGTGCCTGAGGGCTGTGCACTGGTGCGCTGCCGCCAGTGTGGGTTAATGTATCTAAACCCGCGGCCCACGCCAGAGGAAATCGGGGCCTATTATCCAGACGATTACAATTGCTTCCGACCAGCAGTGGAAGACGAGCGATTTTGGCTGATGCGCTGGATGCGACGGCGCAAGTTGGCGTATCGGCGCAGGCTGGTCGAAAAGTTTGGCGGACGAAAGTCAGGGAGGATTCTCGATGTGGGGTGCAGCACAGGGCTGTTTCTACACGAGATGGTCCTGGCGGGATGGGAGACCCTTGGGGTCGAGCCGACCCCCTCGGCGGCGACGTACGCCCGCGACCGCTTCGGACTGGATGTGTTTCAAGGAATACTGGAAGAAGCCCCGTTGACGCCGCAATCCTATGATGTCGTGACCTTTTGGGATGTGCTCGAACATACTTTCTCGCCCGCCGAAACTCTTCGGCGCACGGCAGCGCTCCTCGAACCGGGCGGTCTGCTGGCCATCAACGTGCCCAACTGGCATAGTCCCGACCGGCAGTGGTTCGGCCCGCACTGGATTGGTTACGACCCGCCGCGTCATCTGTACGTTTTCACCCGCGAGACATTATCCGCCTTACTACGGAAAACCGGCTTCGAGCCACTGGCTTGGATATGCTTCATGCCATCGTACTATCCATTCATCCTCAGCCTGGAGCGCTGGCTGGCGGCACACGCCCCCAAATGGGCAAAGCCGGTGAGCCACGTTCTAAATTTTCCGGGGGTACGTTTCATCTTCGAACCATATTTTACGATGATGAATTGGTTGCAACGCGGCGGTGTCATCGCCGTATTTGCGCGCAAACGAATGGAGTAACCCAACGTGAGTCATCAAGGACCTTTTTTGCTTGAAATCCGATTGGAAGCAGAGAATCTGGAGGAGTCCCGTCAGGGATACAACGCCCTGTACGAACAAACCAGCCTGTCGCAAATTGATTCGTTCTACTTGTGGTTGATGAAAAAGCTGCGCCTGCCCACACAAGGAAGGTTGCTTGACGTGGCCTGCGGAGCCGGGGAAGTCGTACGGTTGGCCGGGCAGCACGGGCTGCAGGTGGTCGGGCTGGACCTCTCGGAGGTTGTTGCCCGGTCGGCGGCGCAGCGCGTGAAACCCTATGCCTCAATCGGGGTCAGCCGGGGGGAGAACATCCCCTTCGCCAGTGAGAGTTTCGACTTCGTGACCAACATCGGTAGCTTGGAACATTTCGACAACCCGGCGAAAGGCGTACGTGAGATGGTACGGGTGCTCAAGCCTGATGGGAAGGCCTTCATCCTGGTGCCCAACACCTTCAGCCTGCTCACCAATGTCTGGCACGCCATGCGCACCGGGGAAACCTCCGTTGACGATCAACCTCTCCAACGTTACGGGGCACGCACCGACTGGGAATGTCTGCTGGAAAGCAATGGCTTGAAGGTAACGCAGACGATCAAATACGAGCGCCCTTGGCCCTACCGAGTCTCGGACTGGGACTACTACCTGCGTCGCCCGAAAGAGTTGATGCGGTTGTTGGTCACGCCACTCGTACCGCTGAATCTGGCGTTTTGCTTCCTGTTTATTTGCGAAAAGAAACCGGAATAGTGAGATCATGGGAGGCAAATATGTCTGCCTTCGACGCCCAGACTTCCTCGCCGGGCCTGACTACAACTTGCGGGTCAGAGGTTGTATCCCTTATGGCGGCGAGTGATGGCTTCTTGCGATTGCCCCAGTTTGTCAACGCCGGGCATGAGCTGACTGCCAACATGCGCAATCTCCGGCCCAACGCGACTTGTTACTGGAGTGTGTAAGCCATTGATACAGCATTTGCTGGTTCGCTCTTTGCTGTCGAAGAGGGATTTACCACGGGACAATCTATCAAATTTATTGATTTATTGGAGGCGTGCTGACCCCACCCAAACTTGTGATAAAATCCGTTGGCTTTGCAACGGCTAAAGCCGATACTATGACCACTCTTATTTGGAGGAGTTTCTGTGATTATCTTGGGCATCACTCACCCGATCTCGTGGAACAACGCCGCCTGCATCCTGGTTGACGGCCAACTCATCGCCTGGGTAGAGGAGGAACGTTTAAACCGCATCAAGCACGCCCCACGCATGGCTCCCCGGCTGGCGATGGATTATTGCCTGAAACAGGTAGGGGTAAAATTAGAACAGGTTGATTATGTGGCTGTCGGTTTTGACAGCGCCGTGCGCGCTGCATTGGGTAATCTGCGCAATGAAGAAAGCTTCCTCTCCGGGCTGAACCAGGCCGCCATGTGGCTGCGGGATGGGATCACCTACGAGAAAAAACTGCCCCTCGAGGGTTATGACCGCAGCCGGGTGGTCTTCGTCAACCACCACCAGTCCCACGCTGCCAGCGCATTTTACGCCTCTGGTTTCCCCGAGGCCAACATTCTCTCGCTGGATGGTAGCGGGGGCAACGAGTCGGGCATCCTGGGTGTCGGACAGGGCACGAAAATCGAAATCTTCAAAATGGTCTCGAACCGGGGTAGTTGGGGGTTGATGTACGAAGATATTACTGAAAAGCTCGGCTTCCGGCGACACAGCGGCGAGGGCAAAGTGATGGGGCTGGCCGCCTATGGCACTCCCGATCCCAAGGGGCTGCCTTTCGTCAACTGGGATGGCGATATCCCTATGATTGACCCCGGGACCCGCAAAACCTTCGTGAATGCCATTGAGCCGCGCAAAAAAGAAGACCCCATCACCGATTATCACAAAAACCTGGCCGCCACGCTGCAAGATACGCTGGAACGCGCCGGCAAGCGCATGGCTGAATACCTCTACGATAAAACCGGCATCCGCCGCCTGTGCCTGGCGGGTGGAACCGCGCTGAACTGCTCGATGAACGGCAAGCTGGCCTTGCTGCCTTTTGTGGATGAAATCTTCATCCAACCTGCCGCTTACGATGCCGGCACTGCTCTGGGCGCGGCAATGACGGTCTACGTTGAAAAAACCGGTAACCGACCAGATTGGAAAATGGAGCACGCCTATTGGGGACCGGAATTCACCAACGAGGAAATCGAAGAGGCGCTCAAGGCTTTCAGCAATTATCCTTACAAAAAGAGTAGCGACATCTTCTCTGAGACCGCGCAAATCCTAGCAGACGGCAAAATCGTCGGCTGGTTTCAGGGTCGCTCCGAGGTCGGGCCGCGCGCCCTGGGCAATCGCAGCATTCTCGCCAACCCATCACTGCCCGAAATGAAAGACCGGGTTAACAACCAAGTCAAGCATCGTGAATCCTGGCGGCCATTCGCCCCGTCCGTGCTGGAGGAGCGGGTTGATCGTTACGTCGCCAACCCCATGCCATCGCCGTTCATGATCCTGGCCTTCGACGCCCTGCCGGAGCGCCAGTCCGAGATCGTGGCCGCGGCGCACGTGGACGGTACGATTCGCCCGCAAACGGTCAGCAAAGCTACCAATCCTCGTTACTGGCAGTTGATCAAGCGCTTCGATGAGATTACCGGTATCCCGGCAGTGTTGAATACCAGTTTCAATGTGGACTCTCAGCCGATTGTCAACACCCCCGAAGAGGCGATTGACACGTTCATCAACTGCGGGATCGAAGTCCTGGCAATCGGCGATTATCTGGTTTGGAAGACGGAAACAGAATGACGCCCCTCGCCCCCTCACAAACCAAGTTGGCCGCGGCTGTGCGAGCCATGTATAACAAGCACCCTTTTCCACATCGCTCCACTCCCCTGGAGAGGCGTAGCGATGAGCGTTTTGCAAGCATTTACGAAGAATTTTTGCACATCCCACTTGAATCACTGAAAGGGAAAATCCTGCTTGACGCGGGTTGCGGCACCGGTGAGAACACTTGGTCGTGGCGGCGCATCCTCGACCCCAGTACCAAAGTGATCGCGGTAGACCACTCACAAGGGTCAATCCGGATCGCACAACAAAGCGGTGCCGATCAGCCCCTGACGCCACTGTTCTCAGTAGGATCGCTGCTTGACCTGGGATTAGCCGACAATAGTGTGGATGTGGTTTTCTGTAGTGGAGTGCTGGTGGCAGTGACGGACCCGCAGCGGGCTTACAATGAGCTTGTGAGGGTGTTGAAACCCGGGGGATACATGGTGCTGATTTTGTACCACCGCTATGGGCGCGCTCTGCATGGATTCCGGCGAGCGGTGATTGACCTGCTCGAACGAGAAAACGTGGATCGGCGAGCGCAGTTAGGCGGCAAGCTCTTCGGGCGCAGCATGAAGAAATTTTCTGAAACAGAGGGAGTCCCTCTGGAAGGTATCCTTTTCGACCAGTTCGGCCTGCCGTGTGAGAGCCGTTACAGCATCGGCCAAACCCTGAAATGGTTCAGGCAAGCCAACATTCACTATATCGGAACCTGGCCGCCAGCCGAATGGTCACAACTCGGTAAGGGGCTACGCTTTTCGTATTTTTTCAACCGAAAGCAGTCTTGGTTTAAGCGTCTGTCACTCAAAATTTTCCCAGACACCGATAAAGTGCCTGACCACGCCCCCGGTTTCCTGACCCGTGCAACGATGGAAATCCTGTGGGCCTTCGAACAGCTTCAACTCTTTGCGATCTCAGGTCGCAAGGAGTAATGCGATGTCATCTCATCATCCCCCTTCGCTTTCGGCGCCTTCTCCATCATCTGATGCTTCACAGTCAGGAAATGGAGAAGATTTAGGTAAGGTGAGGTCAAGTCGGCTGCGATCAATCACACAGCACCTTCGCAAAACCAACCTCATCAAATTTTCCGGCTTCTTGCTAGTCTTGCTGATGGCTGGCTTTATCGTTTTTCTACTGGTACGTGATGGGGGAAAACTGCTCGAACAACAGATCCATTTCAAGCCAGCCTTGTTAGGGTTGTCGTTCATCATCGAATGCTCTGGTTTGCTGGTTGCGATACCAGTGTGGCGTAATATTTTAGCAAGTTATGGGGTACGGCAATCACCACGTGACGATGTGAGGATTTATGCTTACAGTGCCCTGGCACTAGCGTTGCCGGGGGGTATCTGGTCGATTGTCAGCCGATCAACGTTTTACCAACGCCTGGGTGAACGCAGCGTTTCGGTAGCAACCGCCAGCCTAATAGAGACCATGGTCATAGGAGTTGCCGCAGCCGGGTTGTATTCTGTGACAACCATTCTGCGCCCCGACATTAGCCTGTGGAAAAACCCCAGTATCGGCATCCTCTTCTTTGCTCTGATTTTGCTCCTGCTCCACCCGAACATTTTCAATCGTCTGATCAATTGGGCCTTGCGGCGCGCCAACCGGAAGGAAATCTACCCAGAAGCGGGGTTCGGTTTCAGGCAAACTGTCACATGGATTGGGCTGGAGGTGGTCGTATTGACGATTGGCGGATTAGCCGTTTTTATCCTGTTGGCGAGCATCACCAATGTAAGCAGGGTGATGCTGATCCTAATGGTTGCGGTCTGGGCCGCAGGGTCGGCCGCAGGGAATTTTTTCTTCTGGCTGCCGGGCACACCAGTGTTGCGCGATGGGACGATGATTCTCGCATTGACACCCAGCCTGACCCTCCCGGTTGCGGTGGCCTTTGTCTTGCTCGTTCGCCTGTGGTCGCTGGCCTCGCTCCTCTTGCTGGCAGGATTGGTGTGGGCGACCCTCGACCTTCCAATCCGGTTGCGGAAGAAGGTCAAAGTCACGGTTTCAACTCCAAAAAGGGCCGAGAATACCCCTGGTTCGGGAAAATAATCCGAATGGATTATTGCTATTCTGACCACCGAAGGTAAAATCAGGGCAGTTCGATAATCCACATTCCAAAACGGAGGAAGAAACAAATGAAAAAAATAGCTCTTGCACTCACTATCATCCTTGCACTGGCCCTGCCTTCGGTCGCGTTCGCAGATGTAACCAGCTATACCTCTGGCTTCCAACTGCAGAACCTGGAAGGCACCGTTGCCAACATCACCATCCACTTCATCAACCAGTCGGATGGCCTCGAGGCCGCCAGCGCGGCCGACACGATCCCTGCCAACAGCAGCAAGACCTACTACCCCTTGAGCGCTGTTTCCGCCGGGTTCAATGGCTCGGTCGTGGTGGATTCCGATAAGCAACTTGCCGCCATCACCAATGTTCTGGGTAACAGCGGCGCTTACGGCTCCTCGTATGTTGGCTTCACCGCCGGGGCGACCACCATCAACGTGCCGCTCGTGATGAAGAACAACTACGGCATCAACACCTGGCTGAACGTCCAGAACACCGGCACGGCTAATACCGATGTAACAATTGATTACGGCGGCGGTTGCACCGACAGTGTCACGGGCCTCAAGCCTGGCGCGGCACACACCTTTGATCAGGCGACCACCGCCTGTCTGACTCCGACACCCTATGCCGGTGCGGCCACTGTCACGAGTAGCGGCTCAGTGCCCGTGGCGGTCACCGTCATGCAGGTTACCGGCAGTAGCGCAGGCCTGTTGCCCAGTCTGCTGGCCTACAACGGCTTCACCACCGCTTCCACCGCCCCGGCGATGCCATTGGTGACCAGCGGGTATTACAATTCTGGCACTGGTATCCAGATCATGAACACCGGCGGCACGAACACGGACGTCACCCTGACCTACACCCCCAGCGCGGGCTTCCCCGGCGCCACCTGCACTGAAACCAAGACAATTGCGGCCGGTCAATCCACCACCTTCGGCTTCCCCTCCCTGCCATCTGGTTGCTACACTAACGGCGGCGGCGCAGGCTCGGCGGCTTTCGTCGGCTCGGCCAAGGTCACAACCAACACCGCCAGCCACCCGCTGGTAGGTGTAGTGAACCAAGTCACGATGGGTGCCTCTACAGCGGCCGCCTACGGTGCAGTTGATCCCTCGGTTGCCACCGCCAATGTCAGCCTGCCGCTGATCATGGATCGCAACTTCGGTATCTTCACCGGTTTTGCGGTGGCAAATGTCGGCACGTTATCTACGAATATCGCGTGCACCTTTAGCGGCGCTGGTGCGCCTCCGAACATTCCCTCTACAGCAGTTGCTCCAGGGGCGGCTCTTACCGCCACGCAACTCAACCAGGCAACTACTGTTCCCTACGTCGGCTCGGCGACCTGCACTGCTACCGGCGGCGACGCCAAGATCGCCGCGGTCGTCAACGAGTTGAACACCGGCTCGGCCATCCCCACTGAAGACGGTCTGTCGGTTTACGAAGGCCTGAACTACTAACCCTCTTCTATCCCTATTCAATCTCACCGTTGAGGAGCTGCTCAAAAACAGCTCCTCAACTTTTTTCAAACACTATGAAACGTTGTCTCTCAATATTAATCATGCTATTGGCAGTTATCGTTGTGGGGGCGTGCAAACCGACCTCCCCACAGGCCTCGATGACGCCCTATCTCATCACCGTTATCCCCACCCCGTCTGCCCCAGATAAATGCACGATTACCGGGGTATTGCTCGTCAGTCCCGGTCCTCAACCTATCAAAAGAACGTTGCTGGCGCTGGCGAACGTGATCGAAGCCAATGGCACGCCGATAGTCGCCAGCATGGACTCCCTGAATCCCCCGCGAACGTTGACGGATGACAATGGCCGCTTCACTTTCGTGGACGTGCCCGCGGATACGTATACGCTGATTCTGGATAAAATAACCGAGTCTTTTCTACTTTCCCACCCCACCAATGGGGAAGATATGCTGATTACTTGTGAGGCGGGTCAAGTGATTGATTTAGGCGAGTTGGCCTACTCAGAACTTCCGCTTCCCACGCCAGTGAAGTAAACATCCCAAGCCCAAAAATGAGGTTTAAGAGGCGCAAAGCGCTTGTCTAAACCTCATCTTTCGTATTTAATGGATAATTGGAATCAAAATCGTATAAATCGCCTGATAGGACAGGTTCTGTGCGGCAGGAATGTCGTTCCACCGTCCTCCCACCCCATAGAGCTGGGTCTGGAATGGTACCAGCCCGAGATGCGACCAGCGCTGAGAAAGCGGGCCTTCAAATTCCTGCCACTGGTCCTGCTGATGAACATACTGCAAAGGAGGCAGGGACGAGCCTGTTTCCCCTTCGCCCCCAACTACATGGATGATGTCGGCAATACTGGCCACGCCCATCGCATAGCGCCCCTCGGGCAGGGGGGCGCGTCGAGACCAGGTGTCACGTTCGGGTAGATACTCTTCGTTGACAGTCAGGGCTTCTTTGCCGTCATACCCTCCAATCACGTAGATTTTTCCCCCGGCGATTGCCGCGCCTGCAAAACCGCGCATGGTCGGCATCGGCGTTCGCTTGATCCAATTGTCCTGGCCGGGGTCGTATTCGTAGACGGAAGCCAGGAATTTTTGACCGTCCCAGCCGCCAAATACGTACAGTTTCCCCTCAAAGGCGGCCAGCGCATACCCGCTGAGCGCTACCGGCAGGGGCGCGCGTCTTTCCCACAGAGCGCGGCGCGGGTCATAGGACTCGAGAACGTCGGTCACGCGGCCCGAGGCGAGGCGGCCGCCAGGGATGTAAATTTGTCCCCCGATTACTGCCGCATTGATATCGGTCACCGGCAGCGGCTTGGGCGTGAGCGCCTTCCACGTATCGCTCGCCACGTCATATTGCTCCATCATGCCGGTAACGCCTTGGGTCGTTTCGCCCCCAATCGCATAAATCTGATTCTCGTAGACGGCAACTGCCAGTCCGCCCCGTGCGGTAGGCAGATCGGCCTGCGCCTGCCAGCGTTGGAGCGGCGTGGCGGCAGGCGCAGGACTGGCGACTGCAATTGTTGGGGATCGGGTTGTTGTCACCATGAGAGCAACAACACCTGCCAAAAGAACGGTTATCAACGCGGCAATCCAGAAATAATGAGGTCTGCTTTTTGTCTCAAGTGGGGTAGTCGGGTAGTCGGATAGTCGGGTAGTTGAGTAGTCGGGTGGTTGAGTGGTCGGGTGGTTGGCTGCCTGGGTGATTCCCTCGTGGATGGCGTACACGGCCGCTTCGGTACGCGAGGCCGCGCCGATTTTGGCAAAGATATTGCGCAGATGCACTTTGACCGTGTTGGGGCTGATGAATAATTGGCGCGCGATATCCTTGTTGCTTGCGCCGCTGGCAATCAGCCGCAGAATTTCGCGTTCGCGCTCGGTTAATTCGGACGTGGCTTGCATCGGGAGGTCTTTTTGCATATTGGCGCAATCCAAGTGTTTTTATTAAGGCCAGGAAAAGGCGAGGATGTGATCATGGCTGAGAGTGAGAACAGGTAACGGTTCTTTACCCACAGGAATTAATCATAGCATAAAAAAGGCCGCCGCCCCATGCAAATTGGGGCAACAGCCAGGGATTTCTTAAAGTCCATTTAAAAGTCACGGTGGGATTCTCTTGCCTCCCGAAGGACATCCCGCAAGAGATTCGGGACGATGTCGGGACGACGTGGCAATGACCACCACGTGTGCCTGTCTGCCGCAGGTGACGGACAATTTCCCGAAGCGGCCGCAGGACGGTGGTTGAATCGAGTTGGTATCGGGGCGCCAGGCGGACACTCTTCCTACTGGCACCCCGTTTTGTGTTTGATCCCCTACCGCATAATCAGCGGCAGGAAGATGAAATTGGTGGGGGCGGCGCCGCCTGCCCAGCGGTTGTAAAAGATGTTGAGCAACTGGATGAACTCGGCGGTGGCCTTCTGGTTGCCGGCCACAGAGGGATGATCGTCGCCGGAAGGATAATACAAGGTGTTCATCCCCGGCGTGAAGACGTGCTGGATGGCTCCCCCGAAGTAACGGTGATGGTTATCGGGTCCGGTCAGGACGTTGTAAAAGTCGAAGACGGCCACGTTATCGAGGCTGTAACTGTTATCGGCCAGCCAGTTGTTCATCAGCCACTGGTTGAAGGCGCGGGCGTTGGCGGCGTAGGTGGGGTCGGAGAGCGGCGGAGCGGTAATGACGATGAAGAGTTTGTCGGGGCGGGTGGCGAAGTATTGCAGGATTTCGTTATAGACATATTTGGCGTGACCTACCGTCAGCCAGCCAGCCGCGGAGGGCGGGTCGTCAGGATTCCCCTCCAGGGCAGAGTTGGGGAAACAGGATTTGAACATGACAATCTTGTTCTCGCCGCCGGGATCCGCCAATGTGCGCGTGTAGGATGAGTTCTGCCCGCTTTCATTGAATAGGGCGCTCATGTAGGTGGGGGTGTCGCTAGTGCGGAACCATTCGGGCCAGTCCGGGATGTCGGTGCGGTCGCCGATGGCATTAGGCCCCCAGCCGTAGTTGGTATCGCTGACGAAGTAGTTGTTGTTCATCAAGGCGATACCCAGCCCGCCATTATCATCGGCCAGCCAGTTCTCGCCGGTGGAGTGGTGAATGAAGATGAGTTTGACGGTCTGGGCAGGCGGGGAGGGATCGTCGGTCAGGAGGGCTACCGTTGCCGCCGAACGCGGCATCCGCGCGGAGGCTTGAGTCTTTGCTTGGGCGTCCGCCATGCCGACGGGCGCAATTATCAAGCTGAGTAGAACCAGCCCGGTGAACAAAACAAACCATTTGCGTTGCATGATTTTCTCCTTACGTGTGTACCTGTTTTTATAGATGTACGATGGGCGGCGGGTTAACCATCTGCCTGTGCCGCTGGTGCGGTGATTTATTATAGCGCGTCTTTTCTACCCAGCCATCGTCATTGCGAGGGCGTTCTTGTTCTCCCTGGCACCGCCCGCCACATCGTCCCGATGCTTTTTCGGGAGAGCAGGTGTAGTCCCCGAAGCGAAGCGGAGTGAGAGGGCAGGTGTGCCCGAGCAATCCCCTCTCAACGACACGGAGATTGCTTCGCCGCCATCCTTCGACTTCGGGAGTACCCTCCGCTCACGTGTGCCTGCGGCACAGTGCAGGCAGGACGGCGGCTCGCAATGACGGCTGAGTAGTTACGTTTTCAAAACATCGGGTTTCAAGCGCAGTCTCTTGCCGCGTTCAGAATATTAAACAGAACCAGCCCCGCGTCAGGCCTGACGCGAGGCTGGTTCTTGTTTCACTGGTTGGGTTGCCGACCCATCCCGGCCCTCCTCCATTCCTGTAGCGCGGAATGGGGGAGGGGGTGGGAGGGAGGGCTTCTACCGCATGATCAGCGGCAGGAACAACTTGTACACTATCGGGAGACAGTCGCCAACTTTGATATTGTCCACTTGCGCGTACCAGTCCCAATCGCCAGCGTTGGGGTCGTAATAGTGCCAGCGCAGTTGGAAATTGGTGCTGCCAGCCACGGCGGTAGAGAGGTCAACAGCCACATTTTCGCCGGGAGCGTTGTAGAGAGAGCCGTGGTCCTCGTTCCAGGTTAGCAGGTTTGTCCAGGCGCCGCCATCCACTTTGATGTCAAGGTCGAGGTAATCCAAGCCGCCATAATTCTGGTAGTTGGACAGATAAGCCACGAAGGTGCCGGGCAGGCTGGCGGTGGTGATGACTGGCGAGATCAGTTCGGTATCGAACTCAGCCGGGCCAAACGCATCGCTGTTGGCATCAGCCGCATCGCCGTCGCCGCCGGTGTAATTGTCATCCAGCCAATTGCTGGAGAGATCCCATGCAACGCCGCTGCTTTCGTTGTCCACAACGGTCCAGCCAGCCGGGAAGGTTGCGCCGTTGAAGTTCTGGCTCATCCCGGAGACAAAGGCGTAGCCGCTTGCGTTACAGGCAGCAACGTCCAAATCAAGCGCAAAATCCATGACCAAAGTGGGGGAAGCAGCAGCCCCTAAGGTGACTGTGGCGAAGTCATCCAGATAACCACTGGATGTTACCGTGAAGTGATGGGTGGTGCCATTCTCCAAAATCACGGAATACAGCCCGGCGGCATCGGTTGTAAGCGGGCTGCCGGGGTACTCAGGAATGTAAATGGTGGCTACGAGCGGGCGGCCATCCTCGGCGGAGGTTACGGTTCCCGAAACGGTGGACATGGACTTGGCCGTCAGGGTGAAGTCCTGGGTCGTGGGCAAACCGTCAGCAACGGCCACGCTGAGGGCAGCGACGGCGTTGAAGCCGTACTTGGTGACGACCACATCATAGATACCGGCGGGCAGGCCTGCAAAGGAATAGTTGCCGCTGGCGTTGGTCAGGGTCGAGGCGCCGCCAGTGACGGTAACGAGCGCACCCGCAACCGGGCTGGCGCCGTCATCCACGTTGCCGCTCAGGGTGCCCCAAGTCACACCGCAGCCTGCGAGTTTGAACGAGCCGATGAAGGTGGCCCAGTTCCACGCGCCGGTATCCTTGATGTATTCCTGGGTGTACCAGAAGGTGCAGTCGTCCACCGGGTCCACCAGCATGGAGCTGTAATCGCCCCAGCGGTTGACACCCAACTGTGAGCCGCCGCCCGCGACCAGGATGTTTTCACCCAGGGTCATCGTGTCGAGCGGATCACCATCCAGGCGGCCCGTAAAGCCCACCGAAGGATAGGTGCTGGAGCTGGAGATGGAGTAGCCGAGGGCGATGTTGCCCACGCTGTCCATGGATGCGCTGCCCATCCAACGGTTGTCGGTATCCGGGGAGTAATCACCCTGCTGGTAAATGCTCCAGCCGGCGCCAGTGTCGCGCAGTTCGTACCAGCGCACCCCAGCGTGATCGCCACCCATATCCACGGTTTGATTGACCACCATGCTGGCGTGCGTGCCGAAGACGCGGTAGTTCAGGTGCATCATCAGGCGGTCACCGACAACATCCAATTTCTGGGTGGTGCCGGGCTGCGAAATGCAGTCACGGCTGTAGTTGCACATATTCGTATCGAAGGGATCGGTGGCCAGGGTAGCGGCGGATGTGAAAGTCGATAAGGCCGGGGTGACCCAGTCCACAGCGAATTCCCACACCTGCAGTTGGTCCGGGGAATAGAGCCAGGCATCGTCATCCGCCAGTGTGAAGTAGTTCGGGGTTCCAATGGGGGGAGCGGTCGGGCCTTGCAGGTTCGAGGGCAGGAAGCCGCCCAAGTTGGGGTCGGTGCCGTACATGTCAAAGTAAACCATTTGGGGCACGCCGCCGGTCAACATGACGTCGCGTTCAAAGGCTACTACGCCTGCGCCAGCCCAGTCGCCGCTGGAATCAAACTGGTTGACGGACATGTAATATCCATCCGGCCAGATGCCGATCTTGGGGTAGTCGTCCATCTTGGTGGCGCTGATATTGAAGGTGTAAAGCCACCAGGCCCCCAGCGGGTCGGCAGTTTTGGAAACGGCGATACACTCATAGAACGGACCACTTGGGTAAAACGGGAGCGCGAACTGGCTGATCATCCAGCGATCGGCCAACTGGTCGTAGAGCACGACCGGATCGCCGTCGTTATCCCATTCACAGGCGTCGCCGGTGTTGGCGGCATCCCAGAGAGCATTATTCGGGTATGGCCCGCCAAGGATGGCACCGGTATCCTTGTCATAAATCGCCCAAACGAGATTGACCATCTGGATGTAGTGATTCGGACCAACGGCGCCGTCGGTGTCCGGTGGGGCTACCATGCCACCAAGAAGGGCAACATTGTTGAGATTGGTCAGGCCGTCAAAGGCGCGCGCAGGTTGCACAGCCGAGGGGACGGGCACGTTGGGCATGTTCAGCGGGGCTTCAAAGACTGTGCTGGGGTCGGCCGGGCGGGTGCTCATGCCCGGGCGCGGAATCGGTCTATTGGGTTCCTCGCGCGGGGCCATCTCACGGGTGGATGGTTCGATCTTAATATCGCGCAAGGCTGGGCTTTCCGCGACAGAACTGGCGCGGGAGACCACGGGGGTCGCAGGACCACCGGGGATGGCCTGTTTGGCTGGAGCCGGGGCGGGAGCGTTGTTCGCAAAGGCCGGTTGGGCCTGAACGAGCGCAATCGAGAGGCTCAAAATCACAAAGATGTTGAGCAGGGACATAGTCTTTTTCATGCAATTCTCCTTTGGAATTTTGTCTTGTGTTTTAAACTTGGATTGACAAAAAAGGAAACCATGTGCGTTGCATTTAGTATCAGTTCTTTCACCTCCATGTTTTGCAAAAGATTTGTCTTTCTGACCGCCTGTAAAACACAACCGGCATTTTCAGCCAAAAGCAGAAAATGCCGGTGTCGCGGAAAGACCCATTGCCTGGCGGGACGCATATCCATCAGGCGCAGTAAATTCAAAGAACCAAGCGCTCGTTTTCCAAGTTGCGTAAGGCGCAATGACAGGAAAAGACATAAACGTATTATGATAGTTTTCTCATTTTTTGTCAAGTCTTTGTGAATGAAATAACAGAACCACGCAGGAGCCTACCGCATAATCAGTGGCAGGAAAATCTGCTGCGGCGTCTGGCATGAATATATCCCGACATCATCCACCTGCCAACCTGTGTTCGCATTAACATAGTAATCAGTGCCAGTCCTCCAACGAAAGCGGATGTTTCCTCCGGCCAGGCTGGAGAGATCATAACGCGAACCCGCCGTACCATTACTGACCCCGGAGAAGGCCGGCCGGTCTCCCAGGGGGTTATTGTAAGATGAGGAAGGAAATAAAGTACGATTGTAATCTTGGCCGGCGCTGAAGAGCGGCTGGGCATCCTGCCAGGTTCCGCCTTGATTGGCGCTGTATTCCAGCACGCCGCCATCGTATCCATTCGTATCATCGTAAACCTCAAAATCGAATTCGTGGTTGAAGTACAGGTAAGAAGTTCCGCCTGGAAGGGTTACATCCGCCTGCATGGCCGCATAACTATCGTTTTCAAGGTTTTGAGACGGTCCCGAGAGCGAGTGGGGGCTGGAGATGCCCGGAGAGACTATTCCCCAGTCACTGATAGAACCGGCTGCCGCCCCATAGGCCCAATTCGCGTTACCGCTCTCCATATTATCGAAGAACATATTAACCGGCTGTTCGCTACCCTCTGGGCAGAAAACAGGATTGGGCGTATTCACCCGGGCTGAACCGGAGGCTTGCCTCCCCGCTCGAGCGTCCGCCGGGCTGACAGGCGCAATCGCCAGGCTCAATAAGATCAGCGTTGTGAACAGAAATGTCAATTTGCGTTGCATAGTCTCCTTTCAGATCTATGCCAACTGCGAAGATTTTGTCGTCATTGCGACCTTCGGGAAGCAATCTCCCGGCAGGCGAGGGGATTGCTTCCCGAAGGTCGCAACACTTGCACCGCACTGCGTTCGGTGCAGTGCAGGTGTGACGGCCAGGTTCAGTTGCGGCCGGACACCGCGCTATGGACAGGTTTGCAGATAGGCATCCAGTGCGCGGATTTTGAGCAGGCCGGTAAGATGCAGGCTGGCGGCTTGCGCGCAAAACTGGTTGAAGTTGACGCTCATGTCGGTGTACTCGACCGCGAAGACGGGCTTGCCCGCCGCGATGAAAGGTGAGAGGTCGGCGCACCAGCCCTGGGCGAAGCAGTCTTCGGTCAGCGCCCAATCGAAGTAGGGTAAAAGATCGGCAAGTTGTTCTGAGTCGTTTTTCATGCCAATCGAAAGGCCGCGCGCGTGGGCTTCGTTTGCCAGCCAGGTGTTGAAGTTGATCTGATCCTGCGCGGTGAGCGGGAAGCCGCTGGGGTTAAGATAGCCGTTGATGTTGTCGGGGTCAACGCCGTCGAAGCCTTTGGACTTGCACAGGTCGAGGCGCGCGCGCAGGAGGGGCGCCAACAGGTCAATCTGGCGGATGTCGAGCCACCTCTCGCCAGGCCAGCCCGAGTAATCATTGCCAAGCGTCGAGGCGGGATATTGCGCGGCGTCGGGTCGCCAGTCTTCCCAGGAGCCGGCGTTCAGGTAACACATCAATTTTCTGCCCTGCGCCTTGAGCGCAGAGATTTCGCCCTCCGAAGTATCGAACAGGTCGAGGTTGTAAATGGCCGCATTGACCGACGTATCGAGCGCACCCACATATTGGATCTGCATCTTGTCGCCCACGGCGGGATGCCAGTAGGCGGGAGACGCGCCGGTTTGGCCTGAGTCTGCATCCACCATCAGGCTGGATTCGTCCACCGCCTCGAAGTCGGCCCCGCTCAACACGTCGAGGGTGTGGAGCATGTCGTTGTCCCAGCGTTCATCCGGCGCGCCGCTCACGTACCAGTCCGAGCCGTTATCGGCCAGAATGATGCCATAGGTTTTCATGGCTTGTAGGATGACCTGCACTTCGGGCGCAAAGCCTGTGATGTTGTAGGAGGCTTTCAAACGGAAGCGCACTCCCATGGGCGGCGTGGAGGTGAGTACGCCGGGGCTGCCGCTGGTGAGGTGGCGCGCCGGCCAGATGTAACTGTCGGTGGCGGAGGCGGTGAAGCGGATGGCGTGGTTGATCTGCCCGGCCAGGATCTCGTCATAGCGGACGAGTCCCGGCAGGATGGGCAATCCGGCCGCGTCGGCGGAGGTCCAGCCTGCGGGGCGCAGGGTGTTCGAGTTCAAGTCCCAGATGGCGCCCGAACCGCCGCTCCAGCCTCCGCCGTCGAAAGAAGCGTCGTAGATTTCATAGAGCGCGCAGGTGTCGGTATCAATCGTCAGGATGTGGTGATCGGAACCCCATTCGATCAGCGGAGAAGCGGGAAGCGGATAGGGGCCAGGATCCGATTCGTCGGGATAATAGAAATCAATCGTATACTTTGTGACCGCCGCGCCCGAGAGCACGTTATACGGGATGCCGATCGGTCCGCCGTCCCACGTCCCCGAACCGAAGTCCGCATGGAAGCCGGTCGCGCGGCCGATGGAATTGATCCAACTATCGGAGCGCGCGTGAACCGGCAGTGTGTTCACCGGGACGTTCCAGATATTATCGGCCGGGTAGAGCGGGCAACCGCCCAGCCTCGGGCCATCGCTAACGCCGTTCATGACGATGGGCAGGAAGACGGACAGCGTGACGGGTGCTGCGCCAGACGCGGCTGACCAGGCCGGCAGTGAAATTAAGATCGCGCCCGCAACGAGACCTCTAAATAGTTTGGCGATATGAAAGCGAACATACGGCATGTGGACCTTCAATCTCAAGAGATGCCTTTCATTTATAATCTTTGTGTGCTTTGTTGTCTCGTACCGGTGGCACGAACGATGTGTCCATGGCGTTTGAAGACCCTTTTGCAATAAACTTTTTCCTGCGATTGGATATTGGCCCCATGCGCCGGTGTAGTCCGTCTATAATTCCCAAAATCAATGCCTTAAGTTTTCGCGCTTTTTGATCTTCAAAAAGCAATAATCTCACAAGACCATAGCTATTGATGACCAACTCATACAAGAACCAATAAGGAAATCGCAGGGCGTACAACCGAAACATGGGGATGCGATTTCGGCTAATATAATACCAGCGGAGCGGCGTATGAAAGGTGGGATGCATTGTGAGCGGACCGAATTGTTTTGTTTGTTGATTCCCCAGACGGTGATAAAGGCGCGCGTTACACGCCACTATGATATTGTACCCATGTTGTTTTGCCCGAAGACAGTATTCGGTATCCACATAATCCATAAAGAAGTCGTCACGAAAGAGGCCGATTTTCTCATAAGCTTTAAGGTTATAAAGCGATCCGGAAGTGATAACCACGGAAACACCCTCCAGTACTTGATCACTGCAACCAGTTCGCTCAAAAAGAAAACGGCCGCGCGGTCGTAAATAGCGGGCATTTATTCCAGCCGCAGAATCCTCGACCATAGGCGCTACGATGGCAATTTCTTCGCGATTAGGGTGAGAATGAAAGGCATCCAGAATAGTCCCGACCATCCCCGGAGCAGGCTGGCTATCCTGGTCGAACACAAAAACGAAATCACAACCTTGCTCAAGCGACCGAGCGAAACCCTGGTTAAGGGCGGTGGCTATTCCAAGATTTGTTTCGTTAAAGATAATTTCGATATTGCCCTTGTTTTTCTGAGCGGCTTGCCGGAGGAGATCACGTATTTCTGGATTCGAAGCATTATCTATAATTATTAATGGATCGAACTGGTTTTTCGAGCCATTCAGGCCATCGAAAAATTCAGGAGACGGATTATAGGTGACTATTATTGCGCTTGTATTCATTAGTTTTATAGGTTATTCCAACACTTCAAAAGCTCCATTAGGCATGGCCCAGTTTTTAAGAAGACGACCCTTACAATTTCCTGTACAAATTCTCTTTCCTCTGTCTCCGAACAATAAAAATATACCCCTGTTTAGGCTATCATACCCCGTATGTGGGGATTGTACAATAAAAAATACTGCCCAAAACCGCATATTCTTATCTCGGGTCAGATAGCAATTTGTAAAGGTGTTTCTGGCACCTGTTTTTTTGCGCTTGTGAACCGTGCCCAAAATACTGACCACCTTCACATTAACGGTCACCCAGGCAGTTCCCGCCGTACCGGTGTCAACATAAATAGTGCCAACATAGTCCCCAAGCGAGAGCGAGCCGACATTCAGGGTAAAGACAATCGTTTACTGAGTAGTAACCACACCTATGACTTTGCCAGCGAAACCACTGTCCGCTGCAGCGATTGGTTGGGCCGCTGTTCAGCTGAGTGCCGGATTGAATATGCCAAAACGCCACAGGGAATAGAGACTCACCCCATACAGTATCACCCATCCAATCGTCCGGATGGTGCGTATTCGTTGGGATTCCATATCTATTGGTCCGCACAATAATAACCCGAGCGGAATAATACTGGAAAGCAAATACCGACCCTGCGGCTGATAATCATACGTCCATGAATTGTACAAGGAGGCAAACACACTAACAGCCACGCTAACAATAGCAATGGAATAGAATACCTTGTCCGCCGCAGTCCAGAATCGCCACTGCCAAAGCAGCGTGCGGACGGTTAGAAGTAGATTCAAGCCTAGAATCGCAAATACCAATTCATACACCCACTTCGGTAAAAGAACTGTTAAGTACCCGAACACACCATAGAAGCTCTTAGCTGACTGCTCCATCCAGATCCGATCGGTCAAGAGGCGCGTAAAGCCAACTCCTTTGGACGCTAAACGATAGCCGGAGTTCGTCGGACTGCTCGGCTTGAAATCAACCCGCGCTCGCACCTCGCGCATCTGCTCAACCGCTTCGGAATAACCGCGCTGGGTGAGGGGATACGCAATCCGCCAAGGTGCAATCAGGGCGACAGCCACTATCGCCACCAGAGCAACGGCCTTGAGGCTCGGCAAACGCCCCTGAGACCAAAGCCGCCGACCGTAATCTTCCATACAATGCCAAATGATAAGACTGTAGGAGAAGAGCAAAGAAATCCAGAACGGCTCCTTGGATAGGAGCAACAAGCCGGTCAGACCCCCGAGGGCCAGTAGCTTTCGATAGGATGTTAGCAGCTTACGCTGTGTGATGGCAAACATGAAGAGAAACACCGCGGACGACAGTCCCCAGGCATCTGAATTCGCGTACGAGTAGATATAGATCACTTGCGGCGTACACAGCATGAGTATGCCAATCCATGTAGCCCAATTGTGCCGCCTCCCGACCGAGAAAAGTAAACTCAATGTCACTAGCAACAAGAAGCTATTTAGCAGTCTGTAGATTAGTAGGCTGGACACACATTGATCGGTGTGTGAAACGGTGCGTGAAAAAATCAGCGGCAAATAAAGCTGATAAGCTCTATAGTCGATAGTGCGCTGGACAGATTCAATGGGTGCGTACTCTATCCAGCGAACAACCCAGCGAATCAATGCACCAAGCTTGCCATAGAGTAGGTAGACCGCCTCGCCGTTGTAGACTCGGCTCCACCCGTCCGGGCTGTATAGCAGACCATCACTGTTCAAGGCTGGCGGCCACCAGTGTTGCTCAAAGTAGCAAAACGCATCCAGATGCATGGCTTCATCTGGGTGCGCATTGTATCGCGTATAAAGGGCAAGGCCGATTGATGTAATGCAGGCGATTGCGACTAGACCGAGAAACAATCGCGAGATTGAGGAGGAACGGTTCACTTTTTTAATTTGTAGCGGTGTTAGGGTGCCACCACCTTCATGGGAGACTCGCTGCAATATGTTGCTGTGTTATATCCGTCATTGGCTTGAACACAAATGTAGTAGGTACCCAGTGGAACGTTCGTAGTATCCCACAGATACGTTACATTGGCTTCAGGAAAAGTGTCAATGGGAGGATGGTTTTTGAATAGTATAGGCAAAAATAATTGCGAAGTCCCTGCCGATACCTTTATCAGCGGAGTATATAGTGGGGTATAAAGTTGAGCACGAAATTGAGTGGGATTTGCCAATGCCGTAGTATAGAAAAATGTGAGCGACACCGTGGCTGGCAAATCGTTAAGCATTATTTGAACAGGAAACGCATTGCCTTGAACGACTTGATCAACTGCAGTCAGTTGAATCCAGTCTAGTTTCTGTACATAGTCCCCACAGGTGGAAATGACAAAAGGGCCTCCAAACTGTGGAGTACAACTAATGTTTTCGTTAGGGTCAAAGCGCAATGCTAACACTGGACTGGAGGCCTGCCAGGTTGTAGGCAGGCCCGCACACTCCCCTTGTGTTTGTTCCGCCTGACCATAAAAGGTATTATACAAATCAATGCTGTAGGTTTGATAACCGACATCATAAGGAATATCCTGACTGACCAGAGTACAGCGAAAACCCGCTCGACCGCTGGCGCCTTGTACTGACCATACCAAGCGGGCTATCATTCCATCCACAACATTTTGCCAGGGAGCCGATCCATTCTGGGTAGACATACGAAAAGTGAGGTAGCGATAAGCGCCTGTGTTGATTGGCAAAGTATCAAGAATGATTTGGGCATCTACTCCCGCCGGTTGAGGCCCCGATGCGGTCACCATGTTCAACTCGCCGTTTTGGACCGAGGCGCTCTTGAAATTTAACAACCCCGCTATATCAGTGTTATCGCCGAAACTCCATCTAATGCCTGCCTGTGAAAGATAAGGCGGAACGAACGAAGCAATAGGTGTCTGGTTGATAACCAATGGCTGAGAAGTGTTCATTTGCGAATACGTTGTTTCTGTTCCCAAACCTACATAGTACGAGCCGGGCGCGATGCCCTGGATATCCAGATTGTAGGAGCCTGAAGTTCCGGCGACGCCGGTCGCCATCCGAATGTTGCGGTTGGTGCCCACCGGACGCAGCCATATGGCTGTATCGTTGGATGTGCCCCCTGTCCAGGTAAGGTAAACGTTGACCGCACTACAATCGGTCAAACGTACCCAATCCACAGCAAAGTCAATATTTGCATTAATTGTGGGATCAATACGCAGACCCTGCACACTCGGCATGTTGTCCCACGCTGTGCCAAGTGAGGCAGCCGTGGACAAGTTCACACTGTACAAACGCCAATTCTGAACCGGTTGACCGGCACCAGCCTCTGGATACAGTGCGATCCCCTGTGTCTGACCCCACGGCCCATTGGTTAAACGCTCGTCGGCGAACCAAAAGATACGGAACTGGTCCGGCCCAAAGCTATTTGCCGGGCCGGAATTCACCTTCATAGCAATATATAAACACTTATCGGTGGATTTGGGAATGGGATAACGGCTGCCCACTTTGCCGGCATGAATTGCTGTTTCGTAACCGGGAAAGAGCGGGAAGAAGTAAGCAGTATTGCCGGTAGAGGCATCCTCGACTGAAGTGCCAGTAAAAAGGCCGTTCGCTACAACAACATTCTTGACCAGATTGCGCTGGCCGGATTCATTCAGGTATTGCGAGATATCTGTGAATTCAGACATATCCCAGGGGTCGCGTAGAACCAACGTGGCAAAGTCAGCGCCTTCCGGTTGGGGCGCTGATGGCGGCGCAATCGTCAGATGAGAAACGGATAACGCCTGGCCGAATGCATCACCAGGCAACGCCATCAACGCAACAACGCACAGCAGTACAAATACTGTCTTGGATTTAGACTTTCGCATATTTGTCTCCTGCCAACTCGCCTTATGCAATGATATTCTGCTGGTGATTACCCACAAGTTCAGGCGGCAGTTGGACTGCCGCCTGCGCCCGCAGTGCAACTGCGGGCGAACGGCGACTTGTGGGTAATCACCAGTATTCTGCCCGCATAGTGCAACAGGCAGAATATTACGGCTAACTGCGAGCCGACAGTACATCGTGAGGTTTTTTCGCAATACCGCAAAACTCACTTTTGGCTCTTTGAAAATCCGCTGAGATATACCCAGATATGGGCTAAACAGGTACGTGGAGGCCTGTCCAGTCCATATCTGGCAGTAGTTCCCACAGAGACAAACTGGCACGCAATAGTGACTTTTGCGGTAGTGCGTTTTTTCCGCCAGTTGATCGTGTACTTTTTTTACCTTACAACCGACAGATGATCGTGTACATGTTGGCGGTTGAAAAGTTCAGAAACAAGCGTTTTCAAGGGTAAAAATCGGTACTTTTGGCTTAATCTCTACGATGTACTGGGTTATTTCTTGCTAAAAGTACACGATTATCTGTCGGTTACTCTACTGTACAGCTAACTGCGTAAGTGAACTGTTAAAATTATACTATTACCTGAGTTTATCATGGATACTCACTGAACATTATCTACAAGTTTGAAAGCGTCAATTTTACAGAAACAAGTTTACACTAACAATTTTTCCTACGTTGGCTAAATTCTGACCAGTTTAAGAAATATGACATCCACAGTCTCATTCATACTTAGAATTGATGAGCCTCCGTTTGGTCTGTGAGTCCCGTCAGCAACCGGATGAACTCTTGCCCGGAGTGAGTCAGCGTCAGGTGCTCGGTATAGGTAGCTTGGGCTTGTAAACCCAACTGCGCCAGAACCTCACGGTTATTGTAAAGCAATTCCAAACTCTGCGCCAGTGCGCGCGCATTCGCTGGCTCCACCAATATACCGTTGATGCCATGCTCGATCACCTCAGCAATGCCTCCCACCCGGCTAACCACGATGCCCTTCCCCAATGCCATGGCCTCCAGCAGGATGATGGGGAGTACTTCATCTCTCGACGGTAACGCAAACACATCCGCGGCGTGTAGGTAGGCGAGCGCGGTTGGATGATTGACTTCCCCAATAAAGTGCACATTCTTCATGTTTTTGAACCGCCTGGCTAAAGCCCGGTAGTATGTTTGCTCCAATGGTCGACCAACTAAATAGACCTCGAATTGTGAACGAATGTCATTGGGCAACATCGCGATGCTCTCAAGCAGCACATCTTGCCCCTTGCGCCTTTCGACGCTGGCGATATTCACCACGTAAAACTTGCCGGGTTTCTTTTCAAAACTATGCGGCAAAACTTCCGGAGTTGGCACATCCAGGCCGTATTGGAGGCAAACCACATTATTGGGCGCACAGAAACCCGCATACAGGGCTGCTGTAGTCTTCGTAGCGAAAACGATCTTATCACTTATGGTGAACGCATCCGCAACCTGGCGTTTGGTAGTAGCCAGTTGTTGCCCAAACTGTGATTCATGAATCCACCATACACAAGGCCGCTCGAAAGCGTGGGCCGCGTGCACCGCACGCCAAGCTAAAATGGTGTTGGCCAGCACCAAGCCATGCTCCACGATCAATGCTGCCAGTATGCGAGCGTCGTCCAGCGCCGCTGGCTCGATGACTACTTTGATATTGGTCTGAGCATACAACTCATGTAATGGACCATCGCTCGAGGATAGCACGGTAATCGCGAAGCCATTTTGTGCCAGGTATCGTGCCAGATGGTATAAGATCAGCGGCGCGCCGCTCAAACTGAGATCGTGTGAGACGAGCAATAGTTTGCTGGTTAATTCAGAGTTGGGGCGGCGCGTGGAAATAGGTAGGGCTATCGGCGAAATTGGTTGTACCTGGGGACTATAGGGATTCACCAGGTCGAACTGGGTCAGAATGTGGAAGAGGCGTTCTGTTCGGCTCTCTTCGCTGGGTATCGCAATCGCGGTCCGGCGCTGGTTGTACGAGAGGTTGGGGTTATAAAATGTATCACCCGCCTGAATCATAGAAAACATCTTGCAAGAGGCCCTTAGCACATCACTCGCAGGCAAGGACAGGCCGCGCGTTCCGCCCTCGTGATGCAGCACACGGGCAAAGGGAGTATAGACTATTCGATAATCCGCTTCCACCGTCCGCAAGCATAAGTCAATATCTCCATAGCCAATCTGGTAGGCAGAATCATATCCTCCCACCTGTTCAAAGACTGCACGCCGCATCATCAAGCAGGCCCCCGTCACAGCATGATAATCTCGAATCCATTCCGAGGATCCAAAGGGGCCGTAGTGATTCTCTAGGTTGCCCTCAAACACATGGCTGCCGTGGCCCTCCAGTCCCATGATGATGCCGGCGTGTTGGATGGTCCCATTGGGCCGGATTAACTTGCATCCAACAATTCCAACTTCTGGGCGTTCGGCCCAACCTACCAGCTCGGTCAACCAGTCTGCCTCCAAAATCTGTGTGTCATTGTTAAGGAAGAGCAAGAGGTCGCCGGTTGCCTGGGTGACACCAAAATTATTGACAACTGAATAGTTGAAAGGGCTTGTGAACTTCACGATGTGTACGCGGGGTTCTGTTGCCAGATCCGCATAATAGCGGTGGGTTTCGGCTTGAGCGCTGCCTGTGTCTACTACAATAATTTCATAGTTGGGATACGAGGTAAGAGTAAGTAATGAGTTCAAACAGGGCCGCAGCAATTCAACTTTGTCCTTGTTGGGGATGATAATAGACACTTTCGCCCCAGTGGTTGGCCAGAGAACCCGCACCTGTCCCAGGCTGGGTGATACAACCTGAGCATTATGCATTCCCAGCCGCTGCAGATGCGCTTGAATACAGCGCAACTGAGCATCGAAGGCCCACGGTTTGGCATCCACAGCTGACGCCGCTGAACCAGGCACTTGTCGCCAATGGTAAAGTATATGTGGAATGTGATAGGTTTGTGGTTTTTTTTCTGTACAACGCAGTGCCAGGTCCCAGTCCTGCGCCCCATCCATCGTTGGGTCAAATCCTCCAACATCCTGCACCAATGTGCGGCGAAAGAGAGCGTGCATAAAGTAGTTGACCGACAATAGCAAATCCGGCGACCAGCCTTGTGGCTTAAACCATGGCTCTCGTCGCGTCTGGCCGTCTGCGGAGATTTTATCTTCGTCAAAGTAGATCAGATCGGCATCTGGATTCCGGTTGAGCAGTGCTACCACCTCGTAGAGCATATTCGGCGCGAGCAAGTCATCATGATCGAGCAGGGCTACGAATTCGCCCTGCGCCATCATCAGCGCCTCATTTGAATTTCCTGAAATACCCAGGTTGCTTTCGAGGAAACGAATATGTATGCGGGCATCGGCCTGCACCATTTCGTTCAACATGTCTTTCACGCCAGGTGTGGATGAGTTTCCATCCACCAGGCATAGTTCCCAGTACGGGTAGGTTTGGGCAACTACAGACTTGATGGTTTGATTCAGTATCTTTGTAGGTGTATTCCACACGGGCACGACCACACTAATAAGCGGCTTATAGTCAAAGTTATTGACCTTCGCGCGTTGTTCTGCCAGTTGTTTCGGTCTCGGCTCATTATTAAGAATCCACTTCTGATAATCAGAAAGCGGCACACCTGATTTTCGTACAAGGCGCTCCTTTATCTTCCGTATCAAAGTTATCAAACCTTCTCTACGCCATATCTTAAGAACCGAGTATGCCCATCGTGCCAGTTTTTCACGCCGACCGCCGGAAGGCAATAGTTTCATTCGAATTTGGCGAAGAAATAGTGCAAATTTCCAAGACCTACCATTTAATATTCCTGTTAACTGAGCCGAGAGCGCCACCACTTGAGCCGAGAGTGCCTGCACGGTTTGCTCTTTCTCCGCTGTTTGCGCTG
The DNA here is from genome assembly GCA_964371065.1 of uncultured Anaerolineaceae bacterium. GTDB lineage: Bacteria > Chloroflexota > Anaerolineae > Anaerolineales > Villigracilaceae > Denitrolinea. The sequence continues at coordinate 53,278 of CAYJLS010000002.1, forward strand.
TCAGCGCCTGCACGGACTGCTCCTTCTCCCGAACTTGCTCAGCCTGTTCGCTTAAACTCTGGCGCATCTCAGCCGATAATGAGCGCAGGTCTGTGTTTTCCTTCCATAAATACCAGAACTTGCGCTCGTACTCTCGAACAAGCCTGGGGTTCGATCGGCTGATTTTTACAAATTTAACCGCCCAAGTTGTGATGAACGACATATCGGATTCCAAGTCTCTGTAAAAACCGTAGCGCGCAAATTGCTCTGCCCAATATTCAGGATTCTGAACATTAAAGTGAGTTGACTCTTTATAGTCAAAGGGTGTCGAAGAAAAAACAATTTCGCTGGTATGCGCGCAAAGATTGGCAATCGCCTTTTCCGAATCCGGCTGGGCCAGGTGCTCCAATACTTCGATGCAGGTAATCAGGTCATATTGTTGAGGGAACGGCTCGCATACTGATCCGATCCAGCAATACGGTTTAATATCAGCATAAACATTCTCTATGGCATATTTGGAAATATCAACGCCGAAGGCTTCCACCCCATGATTACGAAAAGCCTCCACCAAAAAACCCAGCGCGCAACCGGCGTCCAGTACGGTCTTGGGCTCAGATTCTTCGATAATTCTCTTCGCGATCCCATCGAAGAAATTCAGCCAACCTTCATCTCGTTCATACGGGCGGCCACATCCATGTTCATAGTAATACGCATCAAAAAAAGAAGAATTACTCATATTCCTATTCCTATTCCTATTCCTATTTCTGGGCCGTGAAACTGCCAGACGAAGAGCATTCTACCAGCCCGGTAGTTAGATTGAAAATGTGCTTAAAGAGCGAATAATTTGCAACCCCCAAAAAGCGGGTAGTGTGTTCGATATCCAAAATTTTACAGCCCGTTTCAGGCGGCCGGCAAAATGATCCTAGAAAGGTGATACAACCCTTGCATTCAGCGAACCAGGGTAAGAAAGTAATCCCCGCTGCGGGTAAGTAATAGGAAGTAATTTTGGCCAGCATGCGCACCCAGATAGGTTTGTTAATCTGGTTATCCACCATGTACAAGGTTTCTTGTTGACGCGACCATTGCAACGCCTTATCGACAAACCCACCCTGCTGCCGCAGGCTGTCATCGGTCGAAGCGCCATCCACGATAATCAATTCAAAAGGGATACCCGTATCCTGCTGGTCATAGGCTTCCAACACGCGCCGCAAATCATAGTCGCGGTTATAGCAAGGCATGATGATGCTGATAGTGTTCATTGTTTGCTCAATCCATCGTCGCCCTGATCCACTCGGCCGTGCGGGCAATCCCCTCCGAAAGAGAAATCTCAGGCTGCCAGTTCAGTAACTCGCTGGCGGTATGAGTATCCAATTGCAGGCAGGGAACGTCAAACTTACGAGTAGCTTCGTATCGCACCCGGATTTTAACCTTCAAAACCTGTTCGATCTCTGCCACCAATTGATTCAAGGTATACATCTGCTTTCCACCTAGGTTGATCACCGCATTAGTAGCCGCGGGCAAATCCAACATGGTCATTAGAGCCTTACTTAGATCACCAATATAAAAATAATCGCGCTGCACCTGCCCATCTCCCCAGATGGTTACTGGCTCACCGCGTAGCGCGTGATAGATAAACACTGAAACTGCCCCCTGCCGGCGGTGAGGGTTCTGATACGGCCCATAGGGTACGGATGGCCGAAAGATGATGTAATTCATGCCGTACAGATACGAATACATCTGCACATACTTCTCCACGGTTAACTTAGTGACGCCATAAGCATTGATGGGCTGCGTGGGATGATCTTCGCGGACTGGCAACGTTTCGGGGATGCCATATACAGTGCCTCCTGATGAGAGATAAACGAATCGTTTGATACCCGCATCAAGGCAGGCTTCCAGTAAATTGATGCTGGGGATCAAATTCTGTTCTATATCGGCAACTGGATTCTTTAAGGCTATCTCGTGGATCGTTGTCCAGGCCATATGATAAACGAGATCAATCCCCTGATCCACCAACGTTCGCCGAATCAAGTTGTAATTGCTTAGGTTACCTTGGATAAATTGCACTCCATCGGGGAGGGCATCGTAAGGGCGAGGGTAGAAGTCAAACACTGTCACCCGGTGCTGTTCAGAGGTGGCCAATTGATTCACCAAGTGCGAGCCAATAAAGCCATTCCCGCCCGTCACTAAAATATTGCACATAGAGCTTTTCTCCTCAATCTCGACAGCACTCGCTCAATAAGGCTCCCCGATGTATGGGTTGCGGATGCGGGGAAATTGTCTGTGTTTTAGCCAATTCGCGCTGAATGAATGCCATGTAAGTAGCCCGGACAGGATATCGGGAGCCAACAAGTCCAACGCCCGTGGTCGATTTTCGGCCAAGCGCTGCAAAAGCATTACGTTTAGCACCCGCTCCAAACCGAATGTATAAATAGAAGGAGTTTATTCCGGACGTCATGGTTGAATCATCCTGTGTGCTCCATGGCGATTCGTATCGCCGCTTCCCAGGCGGGCAGGCGCAACCCGAAGGTGGCGGCGAAGTTATCGCAATCCAACGCCGAAAAGAGCGGACGCTGCGCCGGGGTTGGAAAATCACTCGTCAGAGCAGGTAAGATTTCTTTGCAGACTTGTTCATCCCGATGAGGATCGAGTTCCAAAATTTTTCGCGCCCATTCCAGGCGGCTGGCAAACCCATCTCCGGCCAGGTGATACAACCCTTTGTGCTCGGCCAGCCAGGGATAAAAGTTATTTCCGGCGCGGGCAAGTAACAGCGCGGTGGCCTGCGCCAGCATGCGCGCCCAGGTTGGGTTGCTGACCTGATCGTCTACAATTTTCAAGGTCTTATTTTGCCTGGCCCATTGTAATACTTTGGAAATAAAACTGTCGCGGCGCAGGCTGTAGACCCAGGCTGTGCGCAGAATAAGATATGCGCCATGCTCCGCGACCGACTGGACGGCTTGTTCCCCGGCCAGTTTGCTTTTACCATAAACGCTCAACGGATTAGGTGTGTCTATCTCGACATACGGCTTGCCTTTTGTTCCATCGAAAACATAATCCGTCGAGAAGTGGATCAAAGCCGCACCCAGCGACTTGGCCTCCTCGGCGATTGCGGCGGGCCCAGCGGCATTGATCGCGTAAGCCAGCTCGCTTTCGCTCTCGGCGCGATCCACTGCGGTGTATGCTGTGGCGTTTACAATCACATCGGGCTTGTTTGCGCGAATGATCTCGCGCAGACCCTCGGGGTTTGCCAGGTCAATCTCAGGGTAGTCCAGCGCGCGCATCTCGCCCAGCGGCGCCAGGCAACGCTGTAATTCCCAGCCCAACTGGCCATTTTTGCCAAGCAGGAGAATTTTCATAGTTTAATGGTCTCTTTGTCTTTGCTCAGTGGGCATTGATGATATTTTGCGTGTAATAATCCAACATTTCCTGAGGTTCCCCGTCCTTAAGGATGACACCCTTATCCATCACAATCACACGGTTGCAAAGGTTCTTGATCTGCTCCAGGTTGTGTGAAACGATCACTACGATTTGTGACTGTTCCACTAATTGCAGGATGCGCTGGGAGCTTTTCTCGACAAAGTGCGCGTCCCCGGTGGCGAATACTTCGTCAATCAGCAGGATCTCCGGCTCCGTCATGGTCGCGATGGAAAACGCCAGCCGTCCGTACATGCCGCTCGAGTAATATTTGACGGGCAGGTCGAGAAATTCGCCCAACTCCGAAAATTCGGTGATAGCCAACTCCCTTGCCTTCATCTCAACGGGCGAAAACCCTAGAAGCGTCCCGTTCAGGTAGATATTTTCCCGTCCGGTCTGTTCGGGGTCGAACCCGGCGCCCAGCTCCATTAAAGGGGTCATTCTGCCGCTGACCACGATGCGTCCCTGATGCGGCGCATAAATCCCAGCGATAGTCTTGAGCAGGGTGGACTTTCCGGCTCCGTTCAACCCTATAATCCCCAGCCGGTCGCCGGAGTTTATATCCAGCGATAAATTATGGATGGCAAAAAATTCAGTGAAATTGTCCCGATTTTTTTTACCCATCAATCGGTTCAATTGGGTAAATACCGCGTCTTTGAGGGAAGGGGCTGAATTATGATAGATCCGAAATTTTACGGAGACGTTTTCAGATTGTATAAATGTTTTCATAGCCGGTAAATCACATCCTTCTCTTTTGAGGAGAAAACGATGAAACCGAGAATCAAACTGAGGGCGGTCAGGCCCAGGCACACCAGCCACAGCGAGATATCCGGAATTTTTGCCTGGTAGATAATGGTGTGGAACAATTCCACAAAATAAAAAAAAGGATTCAACTTGATCACGGTTAGAAGACGGGAACTGTTCGAGAGAAGTTCAATTGGGTAGATAATTGGCGTCAGGTAAAACAAGGCCGTAAAACTGATCTGGGTGATGTGAGAAAGGTCGCGAAAATAAACGGTAAGAATGCTGACGATCAAAACCAACCCCAGGATAAATAAAGCCGTTAAGATCAATGCGAGAGGCAGGGTCAAGAGCCCCCAACTGATCTTGGCGCCCAGCAGGAAGGCTACGAAAAACAGGCTGATCAGGCTGAGCAAGAAATTCACAACTTCCACCCCCACGGTTACCAGCGGGAACAGAAACCTGGGAACGTACACTTTCTTGAGGTAGCCCTCTCCATAGACAAGCGACATGGAACCATTGATCATGCTATTGGAGATCAGGGTCCAGGGCAGTAATCCGCTAAAAATGTAAATGCTGAAGTTTTTTACAGAACTTTCGAAAATTGTCGAGAACACGATTGCCAGGATGGCCATGGTGAACAGGGGGTTAAGCAGGGTCCACAGAAACCCGAGAGCCGAGCGGCGGTAACGCGCGCGCAGGTTTGAACTGATGAAATTGTAAATTGCGTAACGATACGTGACGAGATCCCGAAAATCACGGGTCAGGATATTTTTAATGCCCCTGTGTTCCGTTGAATCAAATATGGAAAGATGTGTTTCGGTATTATTCATATGAGCCTATCTAATATCCATTTGAGCGTTCCTGGTAACCTGGGGATGAATTCCCATTTTAGGGCATTCTTGCGAGCGGCAGAATATATGCGTTCAACCTTCATTAGCCAGCCGCAAAAGATAATTACCATAGCCATTGTTGCCCATCTGTTTTGCAAGGGTAAACAACTGCTCGCGACTGATAAAGCCCTGGCGATAGGCAATTTCCTCCGGCGAGGAGATCATCAAACCCTG
>CAYJLS010000002.1:58578-87329 GCA_964371065.1 uncultured Anaerolineaceae bacterium
TGATAAAGCCCTGGCGATAGGCAATTTCCTCCGGCGAGGAGATCATCAAACCCTGACGGTCTTCCACCGCCTGCACAAAATTGGCGGCCTGCAATAAAGACTCGTGTGTGCCCGCATCCAGCCAGGCCAGGCCGCGGCTAAATGGAATTACCTGTAGTTCGCTCATTTCCAGGTAGATACGGTTCAAATCGGTGATTTCAATTTCGCCGCGCGCGGATGGTTTGAGTGAGGCGGCAAATTGTACCACGCGCTCGTCGTAGAAATAAAGGCCGGGCACTGCATAATTTGAGCGAGGTTGTGTCGGTTTCTCTTCCAGGCTGACGGCCTTACCCTGCGTGTCAAACTCGACTACGCCGTATCTTTGGGGATCGTGAACGGGGTACGCAAAAACCAGGGCGCCGCGTCCCAGTCCGGCGGCGGTCTGGAGCAGTTCGGCCAACCCATGCCCGAAAAAGATGTTATCGCCCAGGATCAGGCAGGATGGTTCCCCCGCGATAAAGTCGGCGCCGACGCGAAACGCATCCGCCAGACCTCGAGGCTGGTCCTGCTCGGCATAAGCGAATCTCAGCCCCCAGCGATTCCCGTCTCCCAGCAAATGCCGGAACAGGGGCAAATCCTCGGGCGTGCTGATGATCAGGAGCTCACGTATGCCCGCCAGCATCAGGATCGAAAGCGGATAATAGATCATGGGTTTGTCGTAAACCGGCAGGAGCTGTTTGCTGACCGCCAATGTCAGCGGATTCAGCCGCGTGCCGCGCCCGCCTGCAAGAATGATGCCTTTCATGACTGCTTCTCCCGTTTTTTATAATTCTCATCCAGCCAGCGCTGGTATTCCTGCTGTTTCTGGATGGCGGCTGACCATGCTGAATTGGCGAGGTACCATTCGACTGTTTCGCGCAGGCCGTCGGTTAGGGAATGACTCGGCCTCCAGCCAATCTCCCGCTGAATCCTGGCAATGTTCATGGCATAGCGGCGGTCATGGCCGGGTCGGTCGGTCACATACTTGATCAACTGGCGATGCGATGCAGGGGACTGTTGTAACTCATCCAGTAAATCACAGATGGTTTCAACAATGCTCAAATTGGCCGACTGGTTGCCGCCGCCGATATTATACGTCTCACCCGGCTTGCCCAGCGTGAGGATCTTGTGAATGGCCTCGCAGTGATCGGCCACATACAGCCAGTCGCGTATTTGCTGGCCGTCTCCATAGACGGGCAAAGGTTTGCCCGCCAGCGCATTCAAGATTATCAACGGAATAAGTTTTTCCGGGAACTGGAAAGGACCGTAATTATTGGAACAATTGGAGATCGTGAGGGGCATTCCATAAGTGTTTGCATACGAGCGCGCCAGGTGATCGCTGGAGGCTTTGGAAGCGGCATAGGGTGAATTGGGCGCGTAGGGCGTCGTCTCGGAAAAGGCGGGGTCATTGGGTGCCAGGGAACCGTAGACTTCATCCGTGGAAACATGGTGAAAGCGCACGGACTCCGTTGGAAATGGTTTCTCCATGATCCAAAACTTGCGCGCCTGTTCCAACAAAGTGAACGTGCCTACAATGTTCGTTTGGATGAATTGCTCGGGAGCGATGATCGAGCGGTCAACGTGCGTCTCGGCGGCGAAATGCACGATGGTGTCAATTTGATGCGCATGCAATAAACGCCCAACCAGTTCCGAATCACAGATATTGCCGTGGACGAAGGTATATTGTTTATTGCCTGAAATGTCTTTTAGATTCTCCAGACTGCCAGCGTAGGTCAGCGCGTCCAGGTTGACAACCCGCGCGTTAGGTTCGGTTTTTAGAAGATAATGGATAAAGTTCGAGCCGATAAAGCCGGCCCCGCCGGTGACTAAAATGTTTTGCATGGAAATCCTTTAATCGAATAAATCTGCTTCTGTGAGTTTTTTTCCGGCGGCATCTCTTGCCGATAGCGCAGGTTGCTGGTTGTTTGCCAGGGGCCATTGGATGTTCAGGGTTGGATCATTCCACAGCAGGGAGCGTTCCCACGCTGGAGCGTAGTAGTCCGTGGCTTTGTAAACAATCTCGGCCCATTCGCTCAGTACGTAAAACCCATGCGCGAAGCCCGGCGGGATCCATAACAGCTGTTTGTTCTCTGCGGACAAATGAATGCCCACCCATTTCCCAAACGTGGGAGAACTTCGGCGGATATCCACCGCGACATCATATATTTTTCCCGCCACAACGCGCACCAGTTTTCCCTGAGCCTGCCGGATCTGATAATGAAGCCCGCGCAGCACGCCTTGCTGGGAACCTGAATGGTTATCCTGTACAAAAGCGGCGGAAATTCCCGCTTTGGAAAATAGATCCATCCGGTATGTTTCCAGAAAAAAGCCGCGTGAATCCCCAAATTGGTTTGGAATAATTTGGATGATATCCCGAATTTCGGTTTGAACGAACTGCATAAAGTTGATCTCCAAAAATGCTTTCTGTGCGCCCAAGGCTTCCCATATTCTACTCGATTCCCGGTTTGAGCCTCAGTACTGTACTGCCTAAACCCGAGTTCAGGTAAAACTTATGCGCCGAAAATAAAAGTGATTATACGGACCTATGGGGTATTCCGGAATCGGAAATTCTTAGCCGTTTGGAGTATAGCGCCAAAGGTTACTATTCCGGCTCCATCGAAAAGTGGAGCGGATAGCCCTCCAGTCCCGCCGCGAAGTGGGCTTTGTTGATGCGTTTTTCCGCTTCGGCTTTGGGCAAAATCTGTACGACTGACATGCCGTTGCGGTGCGCGTCGAGCATAATCTCCACTGCTTCGGGATAACCAAGGAAGAAAATGGAAACGAGGATATGCGTCACGAAGTCCATCGGCGTCACGTCGTCGTTGTGGATCAGGACGCGGTAAAGCGGCTCCAGCTCGGTCTGCTGGTCGGGGGTGATTTCAATGTCGGGGATGGTTTGCGCTTGGACGGTCATGCGGGGGATTATAGCATTACGAAAAGCCCGTCTCCACAAGGAGATGGGCTTTCTGATACCAGTGTTTGCGCGCCGTTTTCGATAAATTCTACGGTCGGGTGACAAGTCGCTGGCGCAACAAATCGCTGGCAAGACGGCTGACCGTCAGTCCCTTCTTGCGCGCGGCCGTGCGAAGGATTTTTGCCACGCTCTCGTCAATTTCGATCTGGTAGAGGCGTTCACGCAATTCGCTGACCGCTTTCACAGGGCGCGAGTGTTGCAGGTAGTCAGTGGTGTCGTGAGTGTCCCAAAACTCAGCCGCCTCTTCATAACTGCTGAATTCTTCGGGGAGTGGGGCGGGGTCTTGCCTGTCACGCTACGCAGGGACTTTATTGTTGCGCCGCGTAATTCTAATGAGCGTCCGAAGGGCCTCATTCACCGATTCGGAATCGTGGAATACCTCGGCTACGTCGGGAGAAAGGATGACGATATTGCTTCCCGACTTGAACCGTTCCACGTATTTGCCGCGCACGCCGCCGCTGAAATCGTATTCAGCCAGCATGCCGTCGTCGGGTTCAGGAGTTGATGTCAGATTCTTCTTCATATCGCGGAGACTGGTTTACTAATCACTGCTCACTGAAAACTGATCACTGCTTATCTGGCGGTTGTTTTGATGTTCAATTTAATTTTCACAGGCGTCTTTGGTTTGAACGAAACCTTTTTGCGCTTGCTCTTTTGCTCGGCTTTCTTCAAGTCTTCATAAATAGCCTGCAAATCATAGTTGAATTTAGCCGCGTAGGCTTCTCGATTTTTTCGAACTTCTTCCACAATAGGATCGTTCCACATGGTCAGGTCTCCATTAATTCTTCGGGAGTACAAATAATCGGCGGTTCATAGCCACGTTTTCGGCAACCGTCGGCGATTTTATTGCGAAGGGTGGCATTGGCAATATGCTTGAGATTCCAGGTGAGCAGGTAGTCCATTCCATGCACGGTTGCTATCGCAATGTGAAGAGCGTCTGCGCCAGCCTTTTTCGGAACAAGACCCTCTGAAACCAGTGCTTGCGCCAATGCTACGGCTTCTGGATTTACCTCGATTTCTGGAACGGCCTCGATCATTTCGAACCGGCGTTTAACGGCATCTTCATTGCCCTCACCAGCCTCCTGGACGACGATTTGTGAGATAAATACATCAAAACTGTTCCTGCGCGTTTCCCACCATTCCTGCGTAACTTGTTGATGAGCCGCGGTAATGATGTCACGACTCGGTCTAGCCGTAAGGTAACTGATAACGCTGGTTTCAAGATAGACTTTTGGCTTCATCTTCATCATTATAACACTCGCATCAGAGTAAAAAACCCGCCTCTCATCGAGACGGGTTTACTGTTCACTGATTACTGTTTACTGTTTTCTGATTACTGCTCACTGCCCCATCTGCGCCTTCGCGTGCGCGTACCCTTTGTCCATTGCAGCATAATTGTTGGGCAACAACTTCTGGTGACGCGCGGGCAGGTGCGCTTTGAGCGCGGTCTTGACCTCGTCCAATTTTAAATCGGGGAAGGCGGCCAGCAAAGCGCCGACCATGACCATGTTAAGCAGGCGGCGGTCACCCGTTTCCTCGGCGATCTCGTTGCCGGGAACGAAGAGGGTAGTGATGTCCGCACGCTGGGCGGTGCGGTCCACCATGGACTGGTTGACGACCAGCACGCCGCCGGGTTGGACGAGCGTTTCGTATTTGTCAAACGAGGGCAGGTTGAGGGCGATGACCGCCGGCGGATTCTTGACCAGCGGCGAGCCGATCTCTTCGTCCGCGATGACGACGGTGCAGTTGGCCGTGCCGCCGCGCATTTCGGGGCCGTAGGAGGGGATCCACGTTACGACCCTGCCGGTGTCCATGGCCGCGTAGGCCAACACCTGTCCCGCGAACAGCACGCCCTGTCCGCCAAACCCTGCGATGAGAATTTCTTTTTGCATGATTGCTCCTGTTAAACGTTTAACGTTAAACGTTCAACGTTACACTTTGATCTGCGCCACGCCCGCCGCGATCTTGTAATCGCCCAGCGGGTAGTAGGCGACCATCTTCTCTTCCACGAACTTCAGCGAGTTGACGGGCGTCATGCCCCAGTTGGTGGGACAGGTGGAGAGCAATTCGACCAGCGAGAAGCCCAGTCCGCGCACCTGCGTTTCAAAGGCGGTGCGGATGGCTTTCTTGGCGAGGCGGATATTCTTCGGGTCGTGCAGGGAGCGGCGGACAACGTAGCCTGCGCCGTCCAGCGTGGAGAGCATCTCGGACACGCGGATGGGATAGCCCTGCGTCTCCACGTCGCGGCCGTTGGGCGAGGAGGTGGTCTTCATGCCGGGAAGCGTCGTCGGAGCCATCTGTCCGCCTGTCATGCCGTAGTTGGCGTTGTTGATGAAGATGACGGTGATGTTCTCGCCGCGCGCCGCCGCGTGCACGATCTCGCCCATGCCGATGGAGGCCAGGTCGCCGTCACCTTGGTAGGTGAAGACGATGCGGTCCGGCAGGACGCGCTTGAGGCCGGTCGCCATGGCAGGCGCGCGTCCGTGCGGGGCTTCCACAAAATCAGTGTCGAAATAATTGTACGCGAACACCGCGCAGCCCACCGGCGCGACGCCGATGGTCTTCGGGATCAGGTTCATTTCTTCCAACACTTCAGCGATCAGACGATGCGCCACGCCGTGCGTGCAGCCGGGACAGTAATGCGTCGGCGTATCGGTAAAGCCTTCGGGTCGGTCGTAGACTAAATTATTGGGAGCGGGAGTTGTCATGGTTCCTCTTCGGGTTACGCAGTACGCAATACGAAATACTGCGTAGTGCGTGTTGCGTAATGTTACGCCTGCGCGGTCATGCGCGTCAGCCAGGAATCGCGCGGGTCGCGGTCAACCGACCAGCGTCCCGCGGCGAGGCGGCGGATTTCGCCCAGCACTTCGTCCGGGAACGGGACAATCCCACCCGTCCGCCCGTAGAACTCGACCGGGACGCGTCCGCGCACTGCCAGGCGGACATCATCGAACATCTGTCCCATGTTCATCTCGACGACCAGGAACGCGCCCGCGCGACCCGCCAGTTGGTCAATGACCTGATACGGGAATGGGCTGACCGACACCGGGCGCAGCAGGCCGACCTTGATGCCCTCGGCGCGCGCCGCACGGACGGCGGACAGCGAGATGCGACCCGCCGTGCCAAAGCCGACCACCACGAACTCGGCATCGTCGAGGAAATATTCCTTGTAACGCACTTCGTTGGCTTGCGCTTCCTGCCAGCGTTTTCCCAGGCGGAAGTTGACGACTTCCTCGGCGGGCGGGTCAATGTAAATCGAGGAGAGGATGCGGCGTTCGCGGTTCATGGCGCCGTTGGTGGCCCAATCCCAATCCTTGCGTTTGATCTCGCTCATGGCGGGCATCTCGGCGGGTTCCATCATCTGGCCGATGGAGCCGTCCAGGATCATCATGGTGATCATGCGGTATTTTTCGGCCAGGTCGAACGAGAGCGCCATCAGGTCAATCGCTTCCTGCACGGAGGCGGGCGCCAGCACGATGCGCGGATAGTCGCCGTGGCCGCCGCCATGCACGGCCTGGTTGTAATCGCTTTGCGAAGGGGCGATGTTGCCGAGGCCCGGGCCGCCGCGCATCACGTTGACCAGCACCGCCGGGATTTCCGTGCCGGCGATGTAGGACAATCCCTCCATCATCAGGCTGACGCCCGGGCTGGACGAGGATGACATGACGCGCACACCTGCGCAGGCCGCGCCGTAGACCATGTTGATGGCGGCCAGTTCGCTCTCGGCTTGCAGGAAGACGCGTCCCAGTTCGGGCATGCGCCGCGAAAGATATTCGAGCACTTCGGTCTGCGGGGTGATCGGGTAGCCGAAGTAGGCCTCCAGTCCCGCGCGCACCGACGCCTCGGCGATGGCTTCATTGCCTTTCCATAATTCTTTGGACATCATACTCTCCGTTGAAATATCGTATTCTTTCAACAAAGATGAAAGATGAATCAGGTTTCATCTTTCATAATTCATCTTTCATCTTTTACGCAGGTACCGCGGCCTTGGTGATTTCGCGATAAACGGTGATCGCCGCGTCGGGACAGACCAGCGCGCAGACGGCGCACCCCGTGCAACCGTCCTTGAACGTGCGCGCGGGGTGGTAGCCGCGCGGGGTCAGCCGCGTCATATCCAGTTCCATCACGTGTTGCGGACAGGCATTGATGCAAAGCTCACAACCTTTGCAGTACCTGTCACTGACTTCGATCCAACCTTTGACAGCCATCGGTTCTCCTTTTACTTATCTGCCAATTCATACCAATTATCCCGCCTTTGGAGGGGTGAGGCTAGTGCCATGCGTCACGTAAGCAGGGTACAAATTTCCCTAATATCGGAACTCGACGGCAAATTGGCCTCACGAAACGTTTTTGGTGGGCAGGCGTTATATTTTATGGAAGCCTTTACCATTTTATGTGGAGAAGCAACCATGAACCAGACTCTCTACCATCTTATCTCCCGCGTGTTCCAGGATTGGATCTGGGGCGGGGATTTGCTGGACGCGGACAACCTGCCCGAAGCGGGACCCGCCGTCCTGGTCTCCAACCACCTCGGCGCGCTCGGACCGATCGCGGTCGGCGCGTCGCTCCCGCTGGAAATGTATTTCTGGATCCACGCCGACATGCTCGACCCGCATCTCGCGCCCGATTACCTGCGCCGCGACTTTGTGGAGCCGCAACTGCACGTCCCGCCTCCCGTCAGTCACTGGCTGGCGGACACGATTTCCAAAATCCACATTCCGCTCCTGCGCGCGGTGGGCGGGATTCCCGTCTACCACACGCCCGAGGGCTTTCTCGAAACCTTCCGCCTCAGCGTGGACTTGCTCGCGCAGGGAAAGTACGTTCTGGTTTTCCCCGAAGATCCCGATCTGCCTATGGACGCCCGCTATCAAATGACTCCTTTCAAGAAAGGGTTTACCCGCCTCGGCGAAATGTACTACGAGCGGACGAAACGCTCCCTTTCCTTTTATCCGCTGGCAGTCCACGCCCAATCGCTGACGGTACGAGTCGGCAAGCCTATCCATTATAATCCGATCAGCAATCCCGCCACCGAGCGGGTGCGGCTAAAGAATCTCCTGGAGCGAACCATCCACGAAATGTACCTGCAAGCCTCGCAGACCGACATCGTTCAACTGCCCCTCCCAAACTGATGATTTTTGAATAATAACTTCCCTCATCCACTAAAAATTTTCGTCATTGCGAGGAGGGTGCACTTCCCGACGAAGCAATCTCCTTGCAACAAGGGATTGCTTCGCAAAGAGCGCTCGCAATGACGGATTGATAAGGATGATCTGAATCAAAGCAATGAAACTATCCTTTCCTTTCTGGGCGGGAGTTCGTGCTGAACTCCCGCTTCTTATTGGTGTCTTTCCCTTCGGCCTGATCTACGGCACGCTTGCGACGAACGCGGGGATTCCCATCGCGGCCGCGCAGGCCATGTCATCCATCGTGTTCGCGGGTTCGTCGCAATTCGCGTTCGCGCAACTCGTCCACGACAACTCGCCCGCGCTGGTGATTGTGCTGACCATCGCGGTCATCAATCTGCGGCACATGCTTTACAGCGCCTCGCTCGCGCCGCACCTCAAAGACCTGCCTTCGCGCTGGAAAATCCTGCTCTCGTATTTGATGACCGACGAAGCCTACGCGGTTGCCGTGCTGAACTACGAGCGGATTGGCGGGACTGCCTCCGCGCATTGGTACTTCTTCGGCGCGGGACTCAGTCTGTGGATGACCTGGCAAGCGAGCACTGCCGCGGGACTTTGGGTGGGCGCGTCCCTCCCGGCGACTCTGTCCCTCGACTTTGCCCTGCCACTCACGTTCATCGCGATGGTTGTGCCCGCCCTCAGGACCCGTCCCGCCGTGGCGGCCGCGCTCTGCGCGGGACTCGTTGCCTTGCTCGCGCACGGACTCCCGTACAACCTCGGCCTCATCCTCGCCGCGCTGACGGGCATCGCGGTTGGGACATTTCTCGAAGGCCGCGTAGAGCGAGATACTATCTCGCTCTACGAAGAGGAGGAAAAATGACCATCTGGCTCATCATGCTCCTCGGCGGACTGATCACCTTTGGGATGCGCTTCTCTTTCATTTACTTGCTGGGCCGCTTCGAGGTCCCGGAGACGATGCGGCGCGCCCTGCACTACGTCCCACCCGCGGTGCTGTCCGCGATTATCTTCCCCGAGTTATTCCTGCGCGAGGGTCATCTCGACCTGAGCCTCGGCAACTCCCGCCTGCTCGCGGGTCTGGTTGCCATTGCCGTCGCGGCCTGGACGAAGAACAGCCTACTGACGATCCTGTTTGGGATGGCCGCGCTGGTCTTATTTCAGATACTCGGTCTGTGACTTGTTGACAAATCCAAAAGCGCGTAGTAATATTTGCCCTGCTCTGCATGACGCCGAGGTAGCTCAGTGGTAGAGCAGGGGACTCATAAGCCCTTGGTCGCGGGATCGACTCCCGCCCTCGGCACTCAGACCCGCCTGGAAAGGCGGGTCTTTGATTTGTGTTTTACCCAAATTCAGTAAATCACAGATTCCACCGTCATTGCGAGGAGGGCGCTCTTCCCGACGAAGCAATCCCCGTTTCCACGAGGAGATTGCTTCGCACAGAACGCTCGCAATGACGGATGCCAACGATGGGTTGAATCAAACCGTGTTTTACCCAAATTTGAAACCGGCTACGAAACAGATCGTCATGAGGAGCAACAAGCCCGGCAGGACTTTGAATATCCTTTCTTTCGATAATATCGGCCTGCCTGCTTTGAGGAAGGAGAGCAAGAGACCTCCGATACCGATCAGCGCGCCGCCGACGCCGACCAGAGAGAAGAGCGGATTCACCTGTCCCTGAATCGAAAGCAGGATAGGGAGCAGGAAAATCGTCAGGCCCGCAAGCCCGTGGACGAGAGTCAGCACGATGGTTTGGATTTTGTCCGGGGTGGGGATCGAGCGGGTCAACGTCACAGCCAGGAATCCCACGATGGCGAGGACCAGGTACCAGGTCCGAAACGAGGCGAGGTGTTGCCAGGCGAGTCCCGTCGCAAGGCTGAGCGGGATGATCGTTGAGACGATGACCACCATCGGGCTGTCCAACACGTCGAAGCCCCAAATGATAAGCAGTAATCCGGCGATGAGGAGAACACCGAAGGAGATGGTGTACGCGAGGATGGGAAAGGTGGAGAAGCCGTCAATGCCGACCGCAACCTGATAGGCGGCGAGGATGCCGGTGAGCAGGAGCAGGATGCGGTCGAGGGGAGTCATTTTCATGGTTAGTCTCTTTGCAAAACCTGACATGTCTCAGCCGCGCCGTTGCTTTCCGTCGTCATCGCGTGGACATGGGCGCTGATAAATCAAACGCTCGCGAAGACATGTCAGGTTTCTAAATTACTTCGATTACAACCAAAATCATCGCGGCAAGCATATAAATGGACGCATACTTGAACAGGCCAAAGTTGACGCGCTCGGAGGGTTTGAAGGTGATCGCGACGGCCAGCATGAGCAGTCCCGCGGACAGAACTCCGAGCAGGCGCAGGAATCCCCAGGCCATGCCAATGCCGTAACCCGCGAGCACCATGGCAAGCGCGGCGAGCACGCTGGAGATGGCGATGGTCGCGCGCGTGACGCCGAGTCCATACGTGGATGGGAAGGTCGGCACGCAGGCGTCGGCGTAATCTTTTTCGAATTTCATGCTGAAGGTGAGCGTGTGGGTGGGGATCCAGAAAAGGATACCGAGGGAGAGGGTGAGGCCGATCCAGTCAATGGTACCGAGGCCGAGGGCGCGGCCTGCCAGGATGGGCATCGCGCCCGAAATCCCGCCCCAAACGATGCTCCACGCGGTACGGCGCTTGAGCCACATACTGTAAACAACTACATCGAAGAAGAGTCCCGCGAAGACGATGAGACCATAAAGCGCGCCCATCGTCACCGCCCAGCCGACCCCGAGGATGGAGAGGATCAACCCGAGGCGCAATACCTCACGTTCGGAAACCTTTCCCGATGAGGTGGGACGTTTTTTCGTGCGCCCCATTTTTGCGTCAATATCGCGATCCCACCACATGTTGAGCACGGTGCTCCCCGCGATGGCAAGGAAGAGACTGCCTGTCAGCGCGAGGATCGTGCCCATGTTGAAAACAGGACAGCGCGCGCTCATGTAACCTGCCAGCCCGGTGGCAAGCAGTAAGCCACTTTGCGAAGGTTTGGTCAGCGGCCAGTACAGGCGGAATTTTTTGGAGAGGACAGACATGGAAACTCCTGGAGATGTATACGGGTAAACAAGGTAGATATGTGAACAGGGGACAAGTATACCTGTGTACGTGTTTGCGTGTCTACATGTTTATCTCCCAGCCTCGCGCAACAAAACGCAGCAGGAAATGAGTTAGGGAAGATGCAATAAACGGTTGCCTCAATTTCTCTTGCTTTATCTTCCAAAAGTACTAAAATTGTTCTGCCCTGCTCGGGAAGGCGAACTGAGACCCAATTCTTTCCAACATTTTTTATCTAACTATTTTACGAGACGAACACCAGAGAATCCTCCATGACCATCTTCCGCCCTTTTTCAGGCATTGACCTTTCGCAAGGTCGCGACGTGCAGGAATGGCGCACGCGCATCCTGGATGGGATTTTGCACGGCATCTTTTTCATTTGGTTATTTGTGCTGGCGACCGGCGTCAATAATGTAGTGGAGGCTTATCGTCAGGAAATCGCGACCACTCCCAACGCGAAAGCGATTGCCCTCGCCGTAGCTGCCTTCTACGTCGGCGTGACCCTGCTTTTATCGTTCATCACTTTTGTTCGCAAACTCCCATTCAACATACGAGCCGGGGCGCTCCTGTTTTTGTTTTACCTGGTGGGAACAATTGGCCTGGCGCTGTCTTCCCTGAGCGGCGATGGCCGCATCTTCCTGTTCGCGCTCGTCATCCTCACCGCAGTCCTGTTCGATTTGCGCGCCAGCCTGATCGTCCTGGGCGGAAGCCTGCTCACGCTGGTCGTAATTGGTTGGTTGGAAGTGACAAATGTGATCGTTGTGCCTGCCGAGCGCCAGATCAATTCTTCCGACCTGGGCGCGTGGATCAGCGGTACCGTCGTTTTCGTCTGCTTTAGCGTTGCCGGGCTGATCTCCATCACGTATTTATTGCGCGCCCTGGGCCGCAGTCTGCAAGAATCGCGCGAGGGGCTGGAACGCGAACAGCGCCTCACCCAAGTCCTGCGCACCATCGGAAATATCAATCAACTCATCGTCCGCGAGCGTGACTCAGCGCGCCTGCTTTTGCAGGCTTGCGAGCATCTGGTCGCGGGGCGCGGCTACGCTTTTGTCTGGATCGGACTCCTGGAAGCGGACGGCGTTACGCTCAAACTGGCCGCCTCCGCCGGGGAGACGGTTGTTCCCGATCAATTTACGACACGCCTCGACCGGGAGGGGGTTGGCCCCACCTGCGCGGCAGATGCCCTGCATTCCCGAGGCACGGTCCGCGTCCCTGAAAACGATCCCTGCCTCGCGTGTCCCCTGCTTCCCAGCTATCCGGGGCGTTCTTCGGTCGCACTGCCGCTTGTCCGCGAAGACCATAACATCGGCGTGCTGGTGGTTGACCATACCGCCCCGTCCGCCTTTTTTGATCTCGAAGAAATTACCCTGCTGGAGGAACTTGCCGGCAACCTGACTTACGCGCTCGATACCCTGCGCGCCGAGGAACAACAGCGCGCCCTGGCTGATGGTTCCGGATCCCTGCTCTTCGCCCGCGACGAAGACATGTTGTGGATGGAAGTCATTTCCGCCGTGCAGAAGATCTTGCGCGCCGACCGTGTTGCCATCTACCACTACGACCCCGAGACCGACCTTCTCTCCTGCCCGCACTACTACGGTCTCTCCGCCGAATACGTGGATGAGATCAACCGCCGCTTCCATAGCGTGCCGGGTAGCGCTGTCCTGACCGATCCCAGCACGGTTATCATCGAAAACGTGGAAAGTGACCCGGCCGTCGCCGCGTTGCGCGAGTCAATGCTTCGAGAGGGTTTTCGCTCGTATGCCATCTTCCCGTTTTACACCTCCAAAGGCATGAGCGGCGCGTTCGCCGCCTATCGCAACGTGCCCGGGCCTTTCAGCCAGTCCGACCTGATCGCAGGTGGGACTTTGGTCCGCATGATCGGCCTGGCTCTCGAAAATATGGGACTCAACGCCGAAGCGCGTCGCAAGGCCTCCGAACTGGGCGCGCTCTACGCTGCCGTGCAGGATATGGCCTCCAGTATGCTGGATACCGACGCGCTCCTGCTGGCCCTGGCGCATCACATAACCGAAGCGCTCCAGGCCACCAGCGCTTACATCAGTTCGGTCAACCTCATGGCAGTATCACAGCGTATCTCCACTGAATACTGGTCTGACAGCGCCGCGCCCGCGGAACGAAAATCGGACCTTGGCCGCGTTTTCTCACTGGATGACTATCCCGCGTTTCATTCGGCTCTCACCACGGGAAAGGTGGTTATCCTGCACGACGACAACCCACACACCTCCGAACCGGAACGCCGGCAATTCGCGGAATACAACGTGCGGTCCATGATGTTCGTACCGGTCATGGCGCATGGAAAAATCCTGGGCGGCCTCGAAATTTGGGAAAGCCGCCAACGGCGCGAATTTACGCAGGCCGAGATTTCCCTGGCTCGATCCATGGCCGGGCACGCCGCCTCGATCATCGAAACTTCCCAGTTGTTCGAGGAACTGGAGCGGCGCGAGGCGCATTTTCGCGCCCTCTTTGAAAATTCCGCCGAAGGCGTGGCAGTGTTGGACGCCGGTGGAATCTTTACCTATATCACCCAGACGGAAGAAAAGTTGCTTGGTTACAATCCCTTCGAGGTCATTGGGCAATATGTTTTTGCCAATCTTCATCCCGATGACCTTTCACAGGCGCAGGCCGCCTTTGCGGAATGTGTGCGTGAAGCGGGAAAACTTGTCATGCTGGAATATCGCGCCCGCCATGCCAGCGGTTTCTATCGGACCCTGGAGGTGGTGTTCAAAAATCTCCTGGACGACCCGAACGTGAAAGGAGTGGTCGTTAATTTCCGCGATATTACCGAACGCAAACAGGCAGAAGCGAAGATCCGAAAACACGCCGGCGAACTGGCCCTGGCCTACGACAACACGCTGGCGGGCTGGGCGCGCGCCCTGGAACTTCGCGATGAAATGACCGAGGGCCACACCCGCCGAGTCACCGACCTGACCCTGCGGCTGGCGCGCGCCATGGGGCTGGGCGAAGAGCAGATCGTCCACATCCGCCGCGGCGCCATCCTCCACGATGTTGGAAAAATGGGCATCCCCGATTCCGTTCTGCTCAAACGCGGCAACCTGGACCGCATCGAGAGGGAAGTCATGAATCGCCACCCGCAATACGCCTACGACATGCTCTTACCCATCGCCTTCCTGCACCCCGCTCTCGATATTCCCCTTTGCCACCATGAACACTGGGACGGGTCGGGTTATCCGCGCGGCTTGAAAGGCACAGACATTCCGCTGGCCGCCCGCATCTTTGCGGTGGCAGACGTGTGGGACGCCGTTACCTCCGAACGTCCCTACCGCCACGCCTGGTCGAAGGAAAAGGCTCACCAGTACATCGTGGAACAGTCGGGCAAATACTTCGATCCCGAAATCGTGAAAATCTTCCTCTCGCTGAACGTGTAACCGGCCCCGCTTTATTCCTCCCGTTTCAACAAATCCCGTATCGTCTCCCGCCGCACGATCAACCTGGACTTCCCATTCTCCAGCCACACCACCGCGGGCCGCCGCGCCCCGTTGTAATTGGACGCCATGCTCAACTGGTACGCGCCGCTGACTGGCACCGCGATCCATTCCCCCTGCTCGACTTTGGGCATCGGCAAATCTTCAATGAGAACATCCCCAGACTCGCAAAACGGCCCTGCGATGGAGACCCTCTCGCTTCTTTCCCGACTTGGACCTGCCACCGTTAAACAGGAGTAGCGCGCCCCGTACAGCGCGTAGCGCGGGTTATCTGCCATCCCGCCGTCGGTGAGAATCCAAACCTTGTCCCCGCGCCGTTTGACCGCGCCGACGCGGTAAATCGCCACCCCTGCCCGCGCCACCAGACTCCGCCCCGGCTCGAGATGCAAATGGGGGAGCGACAGTCTGTGGCGCTTGCATTCCGCGGTCACATTTTTTGCGATCAGGCGAACATATTCGTTCACGTCTGGTTGTGGGAGTTCATCTTCGTGGTAGGCCACGCCCCATCCGCCGCCGGGACTGAAATGCCACTCGCCCTCCAATCCGATTTCCGCCGCCAGACTCAACCCTAATTTGATTGCCTCCGCCAGCGGGGATGGATCGCGAAAGTTCGAGCCTTGGTGGAAATGGATTCCTTTCAACGGCAAGTGGTGTTCGTTACAAAACTTTGCGGCTTCGAGAATCTCCTCGCGCGTCATGCCAAATTTGCTTTCGTGCTGACCGGTCTGCGTGTGAGCGTGGTGCGTTTCCACAGCGAGACCGGGGAGCAAGCGAAGCCAGAGGGATGTATTGCGTATTGCGTGCTGCGTAGCCATCTGCGCGATTCGCTCAAGTTCTATGAGATTGTCAACGACGATGGTCCCCGCGTGGCGGAGCGCGGACTTTAAGTCTGCAACGGATTTGTTCACCCCATGCGCGAAAATCCGCACGCGCGGCACACCGCCCGCGCGTGCGATTGCGATCTCGCCTTCGCCCGTGCAGTCCACCCACAGGTCGTGGGAACGCGTCCAGCGCGCGAGGGTTTTGCAAAGGTAGGCTTTCCCCGCGTAGGTAACGGAAGCAGGCCCGGGGTAGAACGAGGCGAGCGCTACCTTGTAATCCGCCGCGGCCGCGTCCAGCGTGGCGCGGTCGTAAACGTACAGCGGAGTCCCGTATCTGTCCGCCAGCGCGGCGAGCGAATGTCCCGCGATGGTCAGCGTGTCGTCTTCAATTGTTGTGGTGATGGGGAAAAGGGGAAGGCGATCCATGCTTGTAGAACGAGATATTATCTCGTTCTACTTCCCGAAAAACAAATTCCACCACACCTGCCAGTTTGGTTGGGGAGTGGGGGGAGGCGCGGGCGTGGGCGTGGAGATGGGCGGGCTGTTCTTGTCGCCGAACGGCACAACGGGAATATCGCCCGGTTGAATCATGTGACTATCGCGGGCGGCGCCCTCGGCGGCCGCGTCCGAACCCGCGTAGGCCGCCTGTGTCTGTAACGCGACCTGCGTCTGCATGGCCTGCGTAGCCTGCGCGCGATAAGGTTTCACCTCGTCTGATAATTGGTTCAATTCATCGAGACGGGCATTGAATTCGATCACGATCATGACCAGGATGGCAATCCCTGCGAAGATGCCAGCCCTCTGCCAGTTGATGGAAAATTTGTCCATGCGTTTATCTTACCTCGCCTGTTCCCGATTGGCAAGACAGACATCCTCTGGTACAATCCGCCCCCGCAGGATAAAATCCTATTTCAGCAGGGCGTGGTACCCTTCGCCCTGACAAAAATCTTCAAGAAAGGGCTTGATTCAAAATGAAAGTCATGCTTATCAAGGACGTTTACAAACTGGGCCGCGCTGGCGATGTCAAAAAGGTCGCCGATGGCTATGGCCGCAACTTCCTCATCCCGCAGGGATTGGGCGTGCTGGCCACTGCCGGGGCGCTGAAACAGATCGAACGCATCAAAGGCCAGGCGGAGGTCCGCCGCAGTTCGCAGAACGAGGAACTCAAGGGTCTCGCCGAGCAGATCAACGGCGTCGCGCTGGACTTCACCGTCAAAGCGGGCGAGACCGGCAAACTCTACGGCTCCATCACCACCCAGGATGTGGCCACCGCCCTGACCGAAAAAATCCGCTACGAGGTCAAACGCCAGCTGGTGGATATGCAACCCATCCGCGAGATCGGCGAATACACCGCCCACATCCGCTTGACGATGGACCTGGTGCCAGTAATCAAGATCACCGTCCACCGCGAAGGCGAATTGGCTGTGGAAGAGGAAAAGGGAAAGCCGAAGGTCAAAGCCAAAAAGGTAAAACCCGAGGTTGAAGCGCCCGCTGAAGAAACACCCGCCACAGAAGCGCCCGCCGAATAATCCCAACGAATATGGAAACCGGGGCTTCTGTTCCGTGACAAAACTTCCCCGCCATGCTTCCCACCGCGCAATCATCTTATACCGTCACCATCCCCGTTTACGAGGGACCGCTCGCACTCCTGCTCGACCTGATCGAGCGCGCCGAGCTGGACATCACCGCCGTTTCGCTGGCGCAGGTGACCGACCAATACCTGACGTACGTCCACACGCTCCAGCAGGTGACCGCGGACGAAATTTCATCGTTCCTGGTGATCGCCTCCAAGTTGATCCAGATCAAGTCCGAGGCGCTCCTGCCGCGTCCGCCCGTGCGCGAGGTGGGGGAAGTGGATCCCGCCGAGGATTTGGCGCGGCAATTGCGGATGTACAAACGCTTCAAGGAAATCGGCCTGTGGCTGGAGGATCGCCAGGGCAAAAACCTGCGGACCTTCCTGCGCGTCGCGCCGCCGCCGAAAGTGGAAGCCAAACTCGACCTTTCGGGAATCACGCTGGCCGACCTGCTGGACGCGGCCGAGCGGATTTTCGCCGCCGAACAGGAAAAGCAGTCGCTGGGGACGGTCATCGCCGCGCCGAAAATCACCATCCGCGAGAAGATCGAGATGATCGCCGCCCGTTTGCGGACGTCACATGGCGCGACCTTCCGCGGCCTGCTGGGCGAAAACCCCACGCGGTTGGAGATCGTGGTCACGTTTTTGGCGTTGCTGGAATTGGTGAAGCGCTACCGCGTGCAGGCGCAACAGGAAACCCTGTTCAGCGACATCGCCATCCAGCCGTTGGAGGAGTTTACGGAGGGGGAGGAGTTTGATTTGGAGTTCGAGTAAATTCAGTTATCAGTCATCAGTTTTCAGTGATCAGTGAAAGGCGGCGCGGGGGCGTTGTCTTTTTGTTTTGGCGCGGAGACCTGACATGTCTCCCCAGAACCGTGATTGACTCGCGCCTTGGTTCCTGCACGCGACTCGATTAACAGCAGCGCGGATGAGACATGTCAGGTCTGTGTTTGTGCGCGGAGACAAGGACGCGAGACGTGTGTACCTGTCTACCTGTCTACCTTCCCATTGACAACGAGATTATGAATCCATAGCCCCGCGAGCGCGCCGAGATTGTCGAAGAGCAACACATCCCAGGGCGATGGATTCCGTCCAGACACATAGGATTGGTGGAACTCGTCCGTCGCGGCAAAGGCGACAGCCATCAGCCACGCCAGCCAGGGACGCTTTCCGCCCAGTCCGCGCAGGTTTGCGAGCGCGAGCAATCCGTAGCCAAACGCGTGCCCAAATTTTTTGACCGAAAAATCAAACGCACCGAATCCCGGCATCTCTTCCGATGGAATGGATGAGAAACCGAAGATGATCGCCATCATCAGCAAGGCGGGCGTCCAAATCTTTAAGAGTTTCATTCCTGACATTTCCTGAAAACTGGAGTAATATTGTCCGAATTCGCCAAAGGAGGCCGATATGAAACAGGAACTCGAAACCATTCTCGAAAAATGGAACTTGCTCAAGCATCCATTTTATCAGGCTTGGAGCGCGGGCGCGTTGCCCGTGGAAGCGCTTCAGGTTTACGCCCGCGAGTACGGCAATTTTATCGCCACCCTGCCGCGCGCCTGGGAGACTCTGAACGACTCTGAGACCGCGGCCGAGGAACGCGAGCACGCCGACTTATGGACGGACTTCACCGCGGCTGTGGGCGGATTCACCGCCGACGCCTCGCTCGACCCGACCGTGAGGCTGGCGCGCGTTTCGGACGAGTTGTTCGCCGCCCGCGCCTCCGCGCTCGGAGCGTTGTATGCCTTCGAGGCGCAACAGCCCGCCACCGCCAAATCCAAACTGGACGGGTTGCGGGCGCACTATAATTTTTCGGAAGCCGCGCAGCCGTACTTCGAAGTCCACTCGGCGAACTGGCATGAGTCTGAAAAGATTTTATGCCAGTTGGAGGCGCTCCCCGCGGACGAACAGGCGCAGGCCATCGTCGCCTGCGAGCGCATGGCCGAGTCCCTGTGGGACGCGTTGACGGGCATCCACGAAGTGATGTGTGTGTAACTGTTTTCAGAAACCCGTTTTCACCTGGAAAACGGGTTTCTTCTTGAAACTGGTTTTCATTTTCCTTGCCGGTTTGCGAACCTGTGTGCTATAATGCCCCGTCGCTAAACAGAACCTACGTAAGGATGAAAGAAAATGTCTGACCAAATCATGAAGGCTTTCGAAGCCCCAATCAACGAGAAAATCCCCGCCCTGCGCCCTGGAGATACCGTCAGCGTGCACGTCAAGATCAAGGAAGGCGAACGCGAGCGCATTCAGGAATTCAAGGGCATCCTTATTCGACTTCGCAAAGGCGGCAACGAATCCACGTTTACCGTCCGCCGCGTGGCCAGCAATGGCATTGGCGTGGAGCGCACGTTCCTGCTCCGCTCCCCGCGCATTGACAAGGTTGTCGTCGAGCGCCACAACGTCGTCCGCCGCGCCCAGTTGTATTTCATGCGCGGCCGCACGGGCAAATCCGCCCGCCTCAAGCAGAAGTTCGACTAGCCTGACGAAGACCCTAAGGGCAAGGCCTTTAGGGTCTTTTGATTCCACAAGTAAGAAAGACGAAAGAAGAAAGAACGGAAATGTCTCGACCCTTGATTGGAATTACCGCCCAACATGCTCCGACCGCGCAAGGATTTCCCGCCGTGCGGATTTTGCGCGCCTATGTCTCTGCCATCGTGGACGCGGGCGGCGCGCCAATCCTCATTCCGCCCGACCTGCCCGAAGACGGCTGGCGGACTCTCTTGGACCGACTGGACGGTATCCTGTTTTCCGGCGGCGCGGACATCGGCCTCGAGCATTTCGACGGCGAGCCGCATCCCAGCGTGGACGTGGAGGCGGCGCGCGACGCCATCGAGCTTCCGCTCCTGCGCGCGGCCGCGGAGATGGACAAGCCTTTCCTCGGCATCTGCCGCGGCTTTCAGGTGATGAACGTGGCCCTCGGCGGGACGCTCTACACCCACATCCTCGACCAACTTCCCAACGCGCTCCAGCATGACAACGCGGAGGGGAAGCCGCGCGCGTATCTGGCGCATTCCGTCCGCGTGGAGCAGGGGACGCATCTCGCCGAAATTCTCGATGCACCGCTGGTACAGGTCAACAGTTTGCACCACCAGGGCATCAAGGATTTGGCTCCCGGCCTGAAAGCCACCGCCTTCGCACCCGACGGCCTGATCGAGGGGATTGAATTACCCGACCATAAATTTGCCCTGGCCGTGCAATGGCATCCCGAATGGATGACGAGCCACGAGGAGATGCGGAGGTTGTTCAGGAAGTTTGTCGAAGAAACGCGGTAATAATCCCGAAGGGATGCCATGATTGTAGATGAAAGCATGGGAATGAAATCCCGAAGGATGCCATGATTGTAGATGAAAGCATGGGAATGAAATCCCGAAGGGATGGCATGATTTGATGAAATATTTCACCCCTTCGGGGTTTGGTGTGGGCGGATTTCCGTTCTATAATCAGGTCACCCCTTCGGGGTTGAAGTGCAACACGCACTACGTAGTATCATTACCCCCATGACCTCCGCAAATCCCATCGGCGTATTCGACTCGGGTGTGGGCGGACTGTCCGTCTTGCGCGCCATGCGGCAGTTGATGCCTAACGAGAATGTGATTTTCTTCGGCGACCAGGGACACGTGCCGTACGGGCCGCGTCCGCTGGAGCAGGTGCGCGCCTTTTCGGAGGGCATCACGCGCTTCCTGCTGGACGAGGGAGCGAAACTGATCGTGGTGGCCTGCAACACCGCCTCCGCCGCCGCGTTGACTCATTTGCGCGAAACTTTTCCCGACGTGAAATTTGTGGGCATGGAACCCGCCGTCAAACCCGCGGCCGAGACGACGCGCACGGGCGTGGTGGGTGTGCTGGCGACGCCCGCCACGTTTCAGGGCGCGCTGTACGCCTCGGTAGTGGAGAGATTCGCAAACGGCGTGCAACTTTTGCAGGATACCTGTCCCGGACTGGTTCAGCAGATCGAGCAGGGAAATTTGGATGGGACGGAAACGCGCGCGATTTTGGAGTCCGCGCTACGCCCCATGCTGGAGCGTGGGATTGATACCGTTGTTTTGGGTTGCACGCACTACCCGTTTGTGATCCCGCTGATCGAGCAGATCGTGGGGAGATCGGTGCGGGTGATAGACCCCGCTCCGGCGGTGGCGCGGCAGGCCGAACGTTTGGCCGCGGAGCGGGCGGGCGGGACGCGACCCCCGTCGGCGGGGCGCGGCCGCGTCCAAGTCTACACGTCGGGCAACGCGGCCGCGGTCGAGTCGCTTTTGCCGAAATTGTTGGGAGAATCGGGCCAGGTCGCGCGGCTGGTTTGGGAGGGGGATGCGCGCCTGGTCAGGCTGTGATCGGTTCTGCTTTCCAGCCATCGTTGTTGTTGTAATGCAACGTGAAGGTGACGGCCGGCGTGGGGGCATCGAAGTCCACGTGGACGATGCCGAAATTGCATCTGGGTTTGTAGAAGTGACGCTTGGGGTGCGCCAGCCATTTTGAGAGGATGGGGATGTAGGCGAATCTGAGCCAGACGTTTTTTTGCTCGAAGGGCGAGGCACAGAATTCGGCGATGGGGATGCGCCGTCCGCTCGGACATTTGAGTTCGGCGGTGATGGCGTGACCCGAGTGCAGGTCGCCGGTGAGGACGCGCAAGCCTTCGATCTCGTTCGTGGCGAGGAATTCCAGCAGGCGTTCGCGCTCGGGGCGGAACCCGGACCAGCGGTCGCCTGCGATGTCAATCCAGAGCGGATGGAGCAGGGAGCAGGACGAGACGAGGAATTTGACGGGGTATTTCTGATTGACATACTTGAGCCATTCCTTCAAAACGTGCCACTGGCCCTCGCCGAGCATGGATCGTTTTTCTGTTCCGACGCGCATGGTGCGCGTATCAAGCACGAAGAAGGCGGCTTTACCGAAATAGAAGGTGTAGGCCAGCGATCCGGGGTCATGGCGTTCGAAGACGAATTCACCGCGCGCATCGGTATCCATGGGAAGGAGCGTGTCGGGCGCGTGCATGGACTGGTGCTCGGCATAGGCCTTCAGCGCGGCGCTCACGCGCTCGGCAGGCAGGTGGCGTTCCTGCGGCGGGCGGCCTTTGAGCCAGCGGATGGCTTTGTCTGTGACTGGGATGTCGGCCCAGCGGCGGGAGGGATCGTGCCAGCGCCAGTCGTCATCCACTTCGTGATCATCAATGGTCATGAACAGCGGCAGGTTGGGGAGGAATTTCTGCATGGCGGGGCGCGTCCAGTTGTAGGCGTACACGGCGCGGTATTCGTCGAGGGTTACGGCCACGCGTCCGAGGCTGTTATATTCCCAGAGGTCGGCGTAGATCTGGTCGCCGAGGAGCAGGCCGAAGCGCAGGCTGTCGGCTGGGATGTGGCGGACCACTTCGTCCATGGTCGTGCCGCCGTATTCGTCGGCGGGACGGTAGCATGAGCCGAACATGAATGAGAATGTACGCGGCGCGCCCGGCTTTGGGAAGGTGATGAAGGCGTGGAAGTCGCTTTGCGGCGGGCATTTCTTTTGCAGGCTCACCGCGTAGAAGTAGTTCGTTTCGGGTTTGAGTCCCGCCAGCGGCAAAATGCCCGCGTGTCCATTTTCCGCGAGCAGTTCGGCGGAGCCGATCCATTGCGCGTCTTTGGCATCGGCCTGACTGGCCAGCCAGACGTGCAGGTTGGAAGGTGCGTCCGCGCGTGCCCAGATGTTGGCGCGGTTGTGGGCGAGTCCGCCCACGAGGGGGCCGAGGAGGAGGGAGGGGGGTGTCATGGGAGTTCGAGTTGGGAGATGCGTGTTGCGTGTTCCGTTTGAGTGGTGGGTGTGTTTCTTATTTACCTGTGTACTTGTTTACCTGTTCCGTGGACTTGCCCTTCGACTTCGCTCGCTCGAAGTGCACTCGCTTGCTCCGCTCCCCCTTCGGGGACTTCGCAGGGCAGCGGGTTGAGCGTGACCGGCTGGACAGCGATGAGGGTCAACTTCGAGCCGAGGGCGCGCAGTTCATCCTCGCCTTCGAATTTCATGCCGACCATGGCCATGACCGTGCGGGTGTAGGCGGGTTTCCTGCGATAGAACTGCACAATCATTTCGCCTGCGTTCTCGGTCGTCAAAGGGCTCGCGCTTGCATGGAATTTTCTCCTGCCAACCTGCGCCTCGAAATGCGGATTGGCCTGGATGTTGCGGAACCAGTCCGCGCGGGAGCCGTAGGCCGCTTCGATGTAGTAGGTGTCGGTGGCCGCGTCGTAATCCATCACATCCACCATCGCATCCCGAGGTTTACCGGTTTTGCGCCCGGTGGTGGTGATGAGCATCCACTGCGCGCCCACCAGCCGTTCCCAGCCGCCGCCCGAATTTCCCAGCACGGCGAATTGCCCCAGCCCCAGCGTGTCTGCGAGGGCAATGACATCTTTGGGCCAGTCGGAGAAGCCGCGATTGGGCTGGAAGTCGGAGCGTCCCATCCCCGGACGATCAGGGGCGATGACGCGCAAGCCGAGCCGTCCCCAGACATCATCCCCGATCACTGCTGGCTCGAGGCGTGAGGAGGGTGTGCCGTGAAAATACATCACCGGATAACCATCCGGCTTGCCATATTCAGCATAGGCTAATTTACGGCCATCAGGCAGGATGATATGCTTCTTAGTGTTCATATTGTTGGGCGATTCTCAACTGTGCTTTACAAAGAAATCCATCAATGCCGCGTTGAATTTTTCCGGCCATTCCGCTGGAAGTCCATGGCGCGCATCAGGGATGACAACGAGTTGCGCATTGGGTATTCGTTTTATGTACTCTTCTTTGAATGCAACGGGCGTGTAATCATGGTCCGCCGTTAGGATGAGCGTTGGGCATTTAATGGATCCCAGCTTGTCCATCACAGTCCAATTGACCATGGCGCGCATTGCATCCAGATAAGCCCGCGAGTCGTTCTTTGCCCAATTCTCAGCAAAGGTTTTTCGCAGGGATGCATGTTCGTCTCTTGGAAAGAGATTCTTGCTCAATACCTCTCCCATCCTGCGCATGCCAAACAGGCGCACGATGGCGAACCGTTGAAAAACTCCCACCCTGTCCTTGAAGGTGCGTATCACAACTTCGGGTCCGCTGTTCACAATGGTCATCGTTTTTACCAGGGACGGGAAGTCAGTGACAAGTTGGAAGGCGATACATCCTCCTAATGACAAACCCACTACATGCGCCGATTCGATTCCTAATGACTTAAGCAACCCGGCAGTGTCAGAAGCAAACATGGACATACTATACGGTCCGGCTGGTTTGTCGGATTGCCCATGACCGCGCAAATCAAACGTTATCACCTGATAGGTCTTGGAAAACTCTTGTACCTGCAATTCCCAATCTCGCGTGCTCGACCCCAGACCGTGGATGAACAGCAGTGGTTGACCTTTGCCGTTCACTTCATAATACAAATTGATGTTATTGGATTGTATTCTGGACATGAATCTTTCTCCTTGATATCAGAATGTGAAGTTGTGCTATGTGCCTGCCCAATAGTTTGCGTCGCGCGGCGCCCAGTGGGAAGCCCCACATGTTTCTGTGGGGTAGCGGCGGCTGTGTCTCGACACGCTTCGCTAGTCGAAAACCAGGCGGCGTGAACTCTGCTTGGGAGCAGGATTTAACTTGGCAAAGTATAAACGCATTTTGGCAGGAACGTTGAGCGTGGAGGGGCGCGAGCAGAAGTATCCCGGACGTGCCGGGGCGGGCGACAAACAACAGGTCAATGATGAAAAAGAAAGCCGAGAAACTTGGCTTCCAACTCGTCCCGGCCTAGGCAGGGATAGCAAAAGGCGTCCTCGAATGAGAACGCCCGCTTTGCGTTTGATCGCTTGGGGGAAATTGCTTGAATTGTCGCCTCGCGCTTACCATTCCGCGCGAATTCGCAGGAAATGACGAGTCCGAAGATGGGCTCAGGGGGGCGCGTGATGATGTTGTTTTTGAGAACGTTGTGTTAGCCCGCTTTTGCTGATTAGTGTTCTTCTGCATATTCAGTAATGAGCCAACTTCCTTGACCTTTCTGTACAACAATACGAACTGGTATCCTGGCTACTGCCCCACCGTTGACTACTTCCAAACTCGTAACTTCGACTACAAAGCCAGTAATCTCATACCTGTCGGAACCTTCCCTTGACAGAGTGGTTATTTCGATTCGATCGGGCCAGGGACTTGAAACGATCCGCCCAGGGGCCTTCAAGACATCGTTCATCCACATTTCAAGCAGGGCAGGTGTCACAAATTCAGAGTACTGCTTCTGTATCTCTTGCACAGCGTCGGGGGCTTGAAGCGAGACGACCTGAAGTCTCTTTCCGAAGTTCTCCACCAAATCTCTGACCTCGGCTTCTTCAGCCGCATTGCTGGCGGTTGTTTGTGCCGGCGTGGTCGGCGGTATTGTACAAGCGACAAGTGAAACAGTAGCCAGCAATGTCATTGCTAATATTATATGCTTCATCTCGGGCTGGTAAGCCGCATTGGGAGTGGCAAAGAGTTATTTGCGCCATTTACGCTCATTTCTGCAAATAATTGACGCGGAATCAGGCGGAATCACAGGCACGCTAACCAGCCCTTCATCTCGGACTCCTTTTGGACTTAGAAATAGCTTAACTATAACGACAAACGGGCTAACGGTGTGCCTTCGCGAAGCAACCTGTGGGAAGCCCCGCATGCCTTCTGCGGGGTAGCGGCGTGTGGGCGGGCGTGGATAAGGTTTGGGAGCAGAAAAAACTCGAAGCCAGTGTCTCAACAAGATTTCGACAGGGTTTCGACAAGCTCAACCACCAGCTCAATCTACCCGCTCGGCAACCAAAATGCCTGAAAAAGCAGTACGCACAGCCGCCCCACTATCTACTGCGCGCTTTGTTAGTCCGCAAATTTGGAAGTATTATTGTGTTTCCTCATTAATAGGCAGGTTTGGGTCTACGCCAATCTTGGCGAGTAACTTTGCCTTTATTTGTTTATCATAGACATTCCATTTTAACTGGCTGAATTCTTTTTGATATTCTCCTGAGAGAAAACCGACAGGGATAGCAAACCCTCCGGCAGATAGTTTCCCACCTCCAAAATAATGACCAGAAGAATCTTTTCCAAAAGCATCCTTTATAAACTCATCCGGGTTTAAAGTGTACTTGTCCGTTCTTAATGAACCAACCAATGTCTCTTCGTGGGCATCATTGCGAACAATTCCGTAAACAATCGCGGTATGAACATTTTCTTCAGTTAGTAAAAAGTCAACAGTTTCAGGAATGGCATCTCGGTCTTCGGCTCGCAGGTATCCAACACCTGCAATTGAGTAATTTTCCACGGTCACTCGGTTTTCCAATGCCCGGTGGATAATATCCATCACTTGTTTAGTACGGGATTGACTCATTATCAAATTTAACAATTCAGGATCTCGATAATTACTCAAATAGGCTGCCGCCTGTAAATCCTCCTCAGTTGCCCGGATAAAAGAGTTTGTATCTGTGAGTATGCCGTGCATAAGCGCTGTTGCCATCATAACTTGATTCTTATTGGATGTTTCTAATTTGATCAGACCTTGTTTAAGATACTGAGCATAAATCGTCGCCGTCGAGCCTGTTTTGCGAATATCCTTGTATTCGGCTTCGTATTGATTTTGATCTTCATGATGGTCAACCACAATAACCAAATTTACCCCTGCGGCTTTCAATTGATTGGCAATTTCGCTTACAGTAGTTCCTTGATGGTCAACAAAAACTGCTGAATTATAACGACTAAAATCGAAACCTTCCTCAAACGGGATCAAGTTGTAATCTAATGCTCGTATCAGTGCAATATTCTGTGGGTGGCTGATTTTGCCGCTATAAAGAATATCTGCCTCGATATCGAACGCAGCGCTAATAATTCGATGAGCGTAACCAACTGCAATGGCATCCGGGTCAGGATATTCATGCAAAATGATGATATGCCGCTCCCCTCGATGACCTTCTAATGTTTCTAAAATCGTTTTCGCTGATTTCATCTCTTAGACCTCATCAAGGTAATTGGATCTCAGGGTTTCCTTTAGCGGGCTAACGGTTTGTGCTAGCAGACAGTGGGCCGGTGTGGATTCTATCCGAGATATAGGAAAAAACTCGAAGCCAGCCTGCCGAAGGTGGCGGACTGTCCAGGAAAAATGCTTGCCGTAGGTGCCGCAGAAACCCCAGCGTCCAGGCACCCCAGAAGATGGGAGAACGCCATTATTTTATACGAGAGAAACAGGGGCGCAATGTTACAATGGCGAGAGTATACTCCGAAATGACAAGCACGCAAGCCGGGCAAAGCAATGGAGAGCGCGCCTTAGGGCGTGTCCCGTAGTGCACCATGCCGAAGGGACAAAAGGGAAAAACTCATGGAACAAGTCAGCGACATCATCAACCTAAAGCACTATTCCCCTCGCACCGGCGACACCTACAGCCAGTGGGCAAAAGAATACATCCTCTTCTACAACGACAGGTAAACAGGTAGACACGGAACACGCAACATTGCGAAGCATCCCCGTGGGACGCTTCATCCTTCATCCTTCATCTTCCATCCTTCTGAATTTATCCTTCTCTCGAACATCGGCGCGACCACGTTGAAATATTCCCGCGAAGTCTCCGTCAACTCGATCGGACCGAGGTTCCATGGCACGCGCAGCTTCATCATCTTCACCACGTCCGGGCGGTGGGTGCGGTGGAAGACCATGCCGGGGATGTACGCGGCGGGCAGGAATCCGAGCTCGAGCAGGGTCTGCTGGAGGCGCGGGGATTCGGCGTTCACGTCGCAGGTCAGCACTTCAGCGTTGTATTTCTGCTCGGCAGTTTCGACCGCGAGACGGAGCAGGGTCCCCTGCGCGGTATCGTCCTCGCCGATCAATTCGATCAGGCGCACCGTTTTGTCGTGTTCCTCGAAATGGAAGCCGACCGCGCCGAGGGTGTGATCGCCTGCCTGCGCGACGAGATAATCCGCCCTGCGCGCGTGCAATTGGGCGTAGCCGAGGTCCACCTGCATGGCGCTGAAGATTTCCGGCTCCACGAAACGCCCGTGCTCGATTTTCAGCAGGCGCACCATTCCTTCACCGGTCAACGGCTTGACGGTGAACTGTCCGTTGGAGGGGTAGGCTTTAACCTTTGCCTGCACCGCCACCGATTCGTCGAGTCCCAGGTTTTTAAGCGACAATTTCGCCAGCGGCTCCACTTCGGGGATGACCACCGCCGTGCCAGTTTCCCGCAGGACGCGCCCGTTGCCGAACAACTGTCCGCTAATAACGAAGCTTTCGCGCCACGTCATCTGGTAGGCCATCGGCAGGAATCCGAGCGGGACGAGTCCGAGGTGGTCGCAAATCTTCTGCGTTTTTGGGTGGGTCGTGCGCGCCTCGGCGAAGGCAAATTCCACCTGCTCGTCGGAGGCGTCTATCAGCGCGGCCAGCAGCGAGCGGCCGAGTCCCTTGCCGCCCGCGGTCGGGTCCACCACCACGCGTCCGATCTCGCCGATGTGATCGTTGTAATCGCCCGCGTTGAGGATGCACGCGCCCGACGCCACCACGCGTCCCTCGTTCTCTGCGACCAGCCAGATGATGTTATCGGAATAGATGCCGCGCTTCACCCACATCGGATCATAGAATTCGGGGATGGCGTAATCCTCGCCATAGTTCAGGCGAAAAAGATTGATAATGGCTTCGATGTCTTCTTCTGCGACGGGGCGGATGTTCATGTTCAACTCCTTG
>CAYJLS010000003.1:0-61130 GCA_964371065.1 uncultured Anaerolineaceae bacterium
ATCTACTGGGCTGTGCGCGAAGGACAGGGACAGATCGGATGGCCGGGGCAGTGATCTCAACACAACAACTGCACGGGAGCCATCAGTGATTTGCATGGATCGAGCACCGTTCGTATCGCCCGATCCAGCAGGGAACAATATCGAGTAGTGTCGACTCTCCCGGGATCCAGCGCCTCTCCCAGTTCCCAGGCCTGGACCCCGGGACGTCCGCGTGTGAATAGGAAGCGCATGGACTGGCCGGGGGCAACCTGCCTGCCCGCCATTTGTAATTGCAGGGCGGCGCGCGCTGCCGGGGACGGGGACTTGTATGCCTCCAATTCCCGGCTCAACTTCTGTGTCACCACCAGTTCCTCCATAGGCACGTGTCCGCGTTTCAAATCCCGCTTGGCGCGCTTCAACAAATTCAATATCTCCGGCAGGCAATCCGCTAATTCCTGTTTTGAATCCGCCCGCACCAGCAGATTCAGCACGGCCAGTTGTATCCTGCGCACCCACATGGTGGTATCGCGCCGGCGCAATTCAATGCCGCGAAACTTCAAGGAGCCGTCCAGGAACGCGCCGAAGTATTGATTCGGCACCGGCACGCGTGCATCCCTCTTGGAGGAAAGAAAAGCCACCCACTTGAACACGCCTTCCAGTGCGATGGGGATACCCGTCTGATCCAGGATGGCATCCAGCAGTGGGGTGAAATCCGCCGCCCGCTCGAAGCCCGCTTGCTGGACGAATAGGCAATCCACGTACATGTGCAAGACCGTGAAGCCCATGTCTTCGGCGACTTCCTTGGCCTGCAACATCAACTCGCGGCTCATGGCCGTCACGGCTTCATGCGACTCGATCTTTCCGAAGCGCGCATTTTTGTACCCCAGATAACCAAAGCAAACCACCAGCAACCACTTGAGCGCCGCGGCGCGCGCCTTGAGAATCTCCACGCGGCAGTCGCGCGGGTTGAGTTCCGAAAGAATTTTCTTGAGCCTCAAACGTTTTTCAACCAGCGGTCGCAGGGTGATGGGAACCAATCCCTCCGGCGCATTTTCCACTCCCACGGTTTCCGGTGAGATATTGTGCTTCACCATAATGGCCGGATACATGGAGGAGAAATCAATCTGCGCTACGTGATGGTGCAACCCGATGATGGGCTGGTAGATCAATCCACCGTGATCGGCGCGGATCAGTTCGGCCAGTGTTTTCGTTTCCTCCACCTGCTGTTTTTGAACGGGAACCATCACTTCCATGCGCAGAGCCGTGAGCATCTGCATGGCGGTGATGCCCGCACCCGGAGATTTGCGCGCCATCTCCTGCACGCCCAGCCCGGTGACACGCGCCTGTTCCAGAATGCCATCCAGCCCATATTCCCCAAACGACAGGGCGTTCTTGCGGTCAATGTGCCAGCGCCCGAACAAATGCGCCTGCGCGCCGCGATAGACCACCTGCCCGTATGCGAAGTAACTGTCCGCCCGGCGGGTCAGGATGTCCCTGTTTTCGTCGCGGTTGGGATTCAAGGCAATACCGGTTTCCTCAGACCAGACCTTCAACTGGGGGAACAGCCAGGTGTCGCCGTAGTCGGTTAGGATCAAGTCGGGGTCAATGCGTTTCAAGTCGGACTTCAGGCTGACGAGAAAAGCGCGCACGGGTTCAAGCGGCAGACGATATTCCCTGTGTTCAAATTTGACCCGTAACCTGGCCGGTTTGCGTAATGCAGGATTTACATCCGGGCTGAGATGAAGGATTCGTAACGGGAGGGGCTTCGGCTCGAGCTCCCAGGGGGAGTCCAAAGGCCGGATGGCCTGAACCCGCTCCCCGTCCAGAAAGACGCGGACTCGTCCCAGCAGGTACGCGTCCGTGCGGGCGATGAATCGCAGGCTGAGGGGAATGTCCGCGTCGTAGTAATCCAGCGCGGGAAATTGACGCGCGAGGTCTGCAAAGAGTCCGGGCAATTTCGAAGGGTTGGAAACCGTCACTCCCAGGCAAACGCGCTCTCCGAGAAAGAGATCGCGGCGGGCAGTGCGCTCCAGCTTTACATTCTTGTCCTTCATGTAAATCCATGCCTGTCTGAGCAGGCCGAAATCCCCGGCCGCGTAAAACGTGACCGGGAAATCCATGCGCAGGCGCAGGCGCTGATCGTCATCACTGAGCAGCCACAGAACGACACCGCCCTCCGGTTCCGCATACACATCCAACAGCCAACCGGTCTGTTCATCCATGCCGCGCCTTGAACTGTTCGAGTTCCTGTTGCAGGACCGCAATTTCCTTGGCCTGTTCCAAAACTATGGCCAGCAGGGCGAACTCAAAGGGCAACAGGGATTCGGCCTGCCCGATGGCGGCGATGTGCCGGCGCGCGGCGGCAAAGAGGCCATCGAAAACGTACTGGTCGCTTCGGCGCAGGGTGCGGCGAAAGGCGGTCAGCGAGGACTCGGTCTCGTTCAGGTGTTGCGTGATGGTGGTGACGGTGCGGCCCATGGGAAGTAATCAGTTTTCAGTAATCAGTTTTCAGTGTACAGTAATCAGGGGAAGAGGGACAGTTGAGAGACGGAGGAGGCGGGTGGCGCGAGGCGAAGCAGATGATCGGCGCGGTCGCAGACCCGTTCAACGAGAAAGGCGCGTTCCGCCGCGAGCGGCGGGCCAAGTGTGACCACCACCGGTGCGGAGAGTCCCAGGCGCTGGATCTGGTCCAGGCAGGATTTCAAAAGCCGCTCTACTTCCTGGACGGGAACGTGGTCATCGTAGAACGTGTTCAACAAATCCAGGATCACGCACGGGTATGGCAGGGAGGGCGTTGCCCCTAGCAGTGTGTTCATCTCGTAGCAGGTAAAGGCGCGTCGGCCAAACAGGCGATTGGCGGCTGTCCGGATGTCGGCGGTCTTTCTTCCCAAAAGTAGCGCGACCCGGCGGGGTTGGTAGCGATTGCCTCCATCCAAAATGGTGACCGGACCGCGCAGGCCAAGTTCAGCGATCAGGGTCATGCTTTCTGTGCGGGCAGAGTCCGCTCCGCACAGTACGATCAGTTTGCCATTTTGAAGGACAGGGACGAGGTTCATGCGGAAAGATTAACATCTCCCCCAAAAAAGAAACAGCCCCCGCCTGGGTAACAGATGGGGGTGAATCGGGGGTACTGGATATGGGGGAGAGGGGAACGGGGCGGGCTACTCCTGCCGATCCCAAACGCTGAAGTCCCAATTTGCCAGCAGGACGCGCAGTTCCGTGCGCTTGGTGATGTGGAATTTTTGCAATGCCGTCTCCAGCCGATCCTTGACCGTTTCGGGCGAGATATTCAAGCGCGCCGCGATCTCGCGGTTGGTATAACCCAGGCAGGCCAGCGCGGCCACCTCCTGCTCGCGCGGCGAAAGCGACTCCCATTTTTTGAAGAGTCGATCGTTGGAGACATATTGAGTTAGGCCGGCGGTCAGGAGTTCAGGGATCAATTCGTGTTCAGGACGGCCCTCATCGGAGGCCAGCGTGGAGAGCGTAACTTGAAAACTATCGCTCACATCCACGTGGTAGGTGCGGGGGCCGGACGTCTGGCGCAAGCCTATCAGGTACAGAAAACGATCCCAGATAGACACGCGCAGGATTATAGTAGAACATGTGTTCTTTAGTCAAGCAAGTATTGCATTCGCACCATTTCAATGGGGAAAAATCTGTCCCTGGCTCCCAAAGAGGTGCTCATTTCCTGGGTTGCGGTAGTGGGCGAAAAACTCATAAGCTATTCGCCCGTTCTTGACATCAATTGCTCACATGCTTCCACAATCCGCGCCACATTCGGAAGCGTTTCATCTTCCAAGTGCCGCGCATATGGGATGGTTGTCTGCGTACAGACGCGCGCATACTTGAATGCGATGTCCGCCTCCAGTATCACCGCTGCCAGTTCGCCGGAGAGACCAAAGCCCTCGTAGTCTTCGTCCACAACGAGCAGGCGATGAGTGCGGCTCACTTGCTCGCATAGAGTTGTTGCAGACTTGCGTTACCGCCTCGTGCCGGGCATCGAGTTGTTCCTGTTGGGGACCATCCTGCTGACCCTGCCTGCCAATCCCGTACAAACTGGCATTCTTCTACTGGCTTGCGCCTGGGGATTGTTGCGGAACCTGCCGGGCTTTCTCTCTCTGCCCCTGCTTTTCTATCCACCTGCCTGGCCGGTGCTTCTGACCGGCTACGGTTTTCGACGCGGGCTGATTGGCCGCGCCGATCTGCTGGCGGTAACTGGTCTGGCCTGTCTCTTCCCTCTACCCGCGGTTCTATTGGCTTTGCTTGGCCTGGATCTCTGGCGCAGGGTTTGGATTCGCAGACAGGCCGGTCCCATCCCGGCCCTGCCTGGATTATTGTTGGGAATACTAGTTTATGTTGGGTGGAAGATGTTCTGGTAATTCAATGATAAATGTTGTCCCCTTGCCGGGCAAGCCGTCACTCTGCGCAGAAATTTCCCCGCCATGCGCCTGGATCAACTGCTTTGTAATCGCCAATCCCAGCCCGCTGTGGACTCGGTCACTGCGCGATTTGTCTCCACGCCAGAAACGGTCGAAGATGAAGGGTATATCTTCGGATGCGATACCCGTGCCCGTATCTTTAACCTGGATCCGTACGCCTCTTTTCTCGCCGACAATTGATTCTGCCGTGATGGCGACTCGTCCGCCTGAGGGGGTGTGACGCAACGCATTCGACACCAGGTTTGACAACACCTGATTGAGTCTGTCATAGTCGGCGGTGATCTCGAGAGAGGGGTCTTCAATGGTGGAGGTCAGATCAATGCTTTGGGATGCGGCTTGGGAGGAAAAGCTCGAAGTGAGATCCGCTGTCAGGTCGGCGAACAGGAAGCGGGTGGGGTGAAGCGGGAGCTGTCCCGTTTCAGCCAGGGAGAGGGTTTGTAGGTCGTTCACGAGGCGGGAGAGGAGGCGTGTCTCTTCCAGTGTATTGTTGATGTGTTCGGGAGTCGGCTGATACACACCGTCTATGAGGCCTTCAAGATTTCCCTGAATGATATGCAGCGGCGTGCGGAGTTCATGCGCGATGTCGGCGGTGAGGTTGCGGCGCTGTTGTTCGGCGCGTTCCAGTTCACCAAGCATGGTATTGAAGCGTTTGTTCAATTCGCTGTACATGACCGAATCGCTCTCTGGAACGCGCACACTGAGGTCGCCTTCGGCGACCGAGTCGATGGCATTAAAAATCTGTTGCAGTGGTTTGCCGAAGCGCCGGTAAAGGTTAAAGAGGATGATGAACGCGATGACAACCACAATGACGGGAGCACCGCAAAAGAGCAACCACCAATTCTTTACCCCGCTGTATTCCGAAAAGATCAGATAGAAAAAGGCGGCCGCGCCTCCGATAAAAAGCAGGATGACACTGAAGAAGAAAAGCGCAACCGAAAAAAACCGACGGGTTCTGCGCTGTTTTTCGGGTGGGGAGGAGTTCGTGGGAGGTTGCTGGGACATGGGAGTAATTGGTAAGTGGTAATTACCATTTACCTTTCTATGAAACGATATCCAATTCCGTACACGGTCTCGATCATGGACTGGCCGGAGGCGGTTTCGAGTTTCTTTCTGAGGTTCTTGATGTGTGAGTCGATACTGCGGTCGAAACTGGAGGCGGAGCCGTGCAAGTCGTCGAGCAGTTGCTCACGGGTCAGGGTTTGACCGGGGCGGCTGGCGAGCAATTGCAGGAGTTTGAATTCGTTGGGCGTGAGTTGGATGAGTTTGCCGCTGTAGGTGACCGCGTGCTTTTCAGAGTCAACTTCAAGCGCGCCCACGCGGATGACGGTTGGGATTCTGATCTCGCCGCGCGTTCGCCGCAACATGGCGCGGACTCTCGCAACAAGGGCTCTCGGCGAAAACGGTTTGGTAATGTAATCATCCGCGCCGATCTCCAGCCCTGTAATCTGATCCACTTCTTCGGCGAGGGCGGTGAGCATGATGATGGGCACATCACTTTCGCGGCGCAGGATCTTGCAGACATCGCGCCCGTCCAGGATGGGGAGCATCAAGTCAAGGATGATGAGGTCGGGTTTTTCGCGGCGGGCAAGGGTCAGCGCGGACTGGCCATCACCCGCCGTCAACACACGGAATCCATTTTTCTCCAGATAGTCGCGCGCCAGGCGGGCAACCTTGGGTTCATCGTCAACGACGAGGATGAGCTGGGACATGGAACGAGTATACAGGAGGAAGGTGGAAAGTTGAAAGATGTATTTCGCTCTCGTTTTATCTCATGGTGACGACAATTTTCCCTTTGGCATGTCCTTCTCCAAGATACCGAAGCGCTTCAGCAGCCTCACTTAACGGATACCGCCTATCGATAACGGATTTTACTTTGCCTGCTTCAAAAAGTTCTTTTATAAAAACCAAATCTTGTTGGCTTCGTTTCGCCGATACGCCACCCATTGTCTTGCCGCCGGTTTCTGACATCATTGAACCCATGAGCATAGACTGGAAGATTTGAGCCACGGAACCTCCAGCCATTATATAAATACCCTTGGGAGTCAAGGTACGCTTATAGGCTGAAAGCGAATGATATCCGTTTGCCGCAAAAACGAGATCATACTGCTGACCATTTTTGGTGAAATCTTCCTTGGTGTAATCAATAATATGGTCTGCCCCAATCGAGCGCGCCTGATCCAAATTCCTGGTACTGCACACAGCTGTGACTTCAGCGCCGAACGATTTGGCGATCTGCACCGCAAACGTTCCCACCCCACCTGATGCGCCATTAATCAAAACCTTTTGTCCCGCCTGAATCTGCCCTTCATCGCGCAGACCTTGCAGGGCAGTGACCGCCGCCATAGGTACGGCAGCTGCTTCCTCGAACGATAGATTAACCGGTTTCAACGCCAATGCATTTTCAGGAGCACATGCGTACTCGGCAAAACCGCCCTTTACCATCCCAAAAACCTCATCATCTGGCTGAAACTGCTTGACATTTCTGCCAACCGCTTCAATCCGACCCGCTATGTCAGCGCCAAGTCTGGTGTATTTGGGTTTGAGCACCCCCCCGCCCATCAGGCGAATCAAGAATATGTCCGCGGTCAGGAAATGCCAGTCATATGCATTGACGGACGCCGCATGAATCTTTATCAAGACTTCATCTTCCTTGGGCGTAGGTTTTTCAATCTCTTCAATCTTCAAAACTTCGGGCGGACCATATGATCTGTAGACGGCGGCTTTCATGAAATGATTCTCCTAGTGGTTGGTTTTGGCTTATGTCCCTACAATAACAACTAATTGTGGAGGAATGATGGATGGGTTCGTCAGGGATTGTGGAGATTGGTGGAACGCGATTATCAGGATTTATTCCAGAATATTGCTGGGCAAACAAGTGAACGACTCAAATTTATGGTTTCCAAGTTAGCGACATCCTGGGACCTCCCTGAGAGCGATTTTCATATCATAGCTCCATGCCGCGCTCCGGAACGCTGGGCTACGAGACTCTCTTCTGGCTGGAAGTGGGGGATACCCATAAGTCAAAGGATGAAATTACCGGTAACACATCCACGCGCCTGGATCAGGCTATCCAGATGTGCAAGCGAACAGAGGTGCGGTTAGTCTATACCCAACTCAGCGTAAACTGGGTCCTCGAGGCCGCGCGCTGGGCTTGTGTGGATTTGCCATCTGATATAGCAATGGTGATGGGGAATCAGAACAGGTTTGGGGAGTTGCCGGTGGCGGAGTGGGGAAAAATATCGAAATTTTAATGAGTTGGTTACATTCGTTGTGGTTGAAATCCCTCATCCTGATCGCCCTGCTACCGACTAGGGTAGGCGTCATCTGGCTGTGGGGTGCGGTAGGGTTGCTGTTATCGCTGGCGGGCATCCTCAGCAAGATGACCATCACAACCACCGCGAACATGGTCGGGAATTTGTTTCAGACTGCAAGCGCCACCCAGACGTTTGCCACTTAAAAGGCAAAAGACCCCGCGACTTGAAAAGTCGCGGGGGCTTTTGTGTCTAGGCTTTTTGCATGGCCTTGTAGAGCGGTTGCAGTCGCTTGTACATATTCTTATATACCCCGTAATATAACTCATCATAACGCGCGTGGTTTTTTGTGTTGGGCTCAAAGGTATCGCGCACGTGCGTCATCTCACGGATGGTAGCGGCGAAATCCGCATGGAGACCTGCGCCCACAGCCGCGTCCATGGCCGCGCCGAGGCCGGAGGCCTCGTACACGTGCGGACGCGAGGTGGGCAGGCCGAAGATGTCCGCGGTCAATTGCAGGGCCGCGTCCGATTGACTGCCTCCACCCGCGACGCGCAATTCGGTGACGGGAACGCCGCTTCGTTTGGCAGTCCGCTCCGCGCCTTCGCGCATGGCATACGCCAGTCCTTCCAAAATAGCGCGGTAAAGATGGGCGCGGGTGTGAACGTCGCTGAAGCCGATGATGGCGCCGCGCGCTTCGATCCCGGGGAAACGCAGACCGGGCGACCAATAGGGTTGCAGAACCAAACCGTCAGAGCCGGGCGGGACCATGCCGACCAATTCATCGAAAAGTTCCTCCGGTTCGATGCCGCGTTCGTCGGCGATTTTTTGTTCGCGCAATCCGAACTCATGCTTGAACCACGTCACCATCCAGTAGCCGCGCTGGACTTGGATCTCAAAACTATATTGACCAGGCACCGCGGCGGGATAGGGCGGCAGGAGCGGAATCACCTCGATATATTTTTTATGCGTGGTGTTGATCGTGACGGTTGTTCCGTAACTCAAACAACCGATGTGCGGTTCGAGACAACCCGCGCCGAGAACTTCGGTCGCTTTGTCGGCGGCGGCGGCAATGAGCGGGAGTCCCTGCGGGATGCCGGTGGCAGAGGCGGCCTCAGCCGAGATCGCGCCCAAAGGCGAGGCGACCGGCACGAGGTCCGGCAGGAGGCGTTTGTCCATCGGCACGGCCTGCCATTTCCAATCCCAGGATTTGGCCCACGCCTGCGACTTGTAATCGAAGGGGACGTACCCAACCTGACTGGCGACGGAGTCCACGAACTGGCCGACGAGGCGATGGGTGAGGTAACCCGACAGGAAGAGATATTTGTGCGTGGCGTTCCAAACCTCGGGCTGGTGTGTGCGGATCCAGTTCGCCTCGGCCTCGGACTGGAGGTAGGCCACCGTTTCGGACGCGCCCGCGACCGCGAAGGCCGCGCCCCACAACCCGCCGACCGGTTTGAGGCCTTCGGTGCGGCGCTGGTCGAGCCAGACGATGGCGGGACGGAGCGGCTTGCCGTTTTTATCGAGGTTGACAACGGTGCTGCGTTGCGTGGTGAGCGCGACCGCGGCGAGACTGGATTTGTCCACGCCCTGCGCCCAAAGACCCTGACAGGCTTCGCAGATGGCGCGCCAGAAGACTTCGGGATCCTGCTCGGCGAGGCCGGGCGCGGTGGAGTAGTACGGCTCAATGGGAACACGTTGTTTGAAGAGCAAGTTGCCGCGCGGGTCGAACACGAGGGCGCGCACGGATTGCGTGCCGTTGTCAATGGCGAGCAGGTTTTCGGGCATGAGGAAACTCCTTTAAACACAAAGGACACGAAGTACACGAAGGTTTAAGGTTGCAGGTTGAAAGTTGAAGGTCTGGCCCGGTTCGCAAGGGTTTTGACTCTGCATCAAATCCCTTTTATCCTTTTCATCTGTGGTTGATGATAGGAATCCTGAAGTTCTACTTCAGGATCAAGCGCATCCGAAAGTAGAACTTTCGGAATCCTTCATTCAAAGATGTCAACCGAGACGATAAGACGCGTTCCATAATTCAGAATATTCATTTGCTTCCTTCTCCCAGCGGAGATCGTCCCAGCCGAGTTCGGGTTGGACGAGGGCGTGGATGCGTGGGAGCAAGTCCATTCCGCCATTGGGCGCGAGCAGGCCGAGGCGGACGCGGCGCAGAAGCAGGTCATCGAGATGGACAACGCCCTCGGCGCACGCGGCCTGTCGCAGTTCCGACCAGAGGTAGGAAGTGTTGGGAATTGTCTCATGGGTTGCATCCGCGAGGAAGGTCTGCGCGGATTGAATTCCGTAGCGCGCCAACAACCGCAATTGTTGTGATGGGGGAAGTTTCGTTTCCGCAAATTGGGATTCCGCTTCGGGTGGGAAAGAATCCAGCACCGGCGTATCGGGATCGAATGGAATGTGGCCGATATGCTTGCGGACCGCCTTGAGCGCGTCGCGCGCCATGATGCGAAAGGTGGTCAGTTTGCCGCCGCTGACGGTGAGCAGGCCGTTCTCGTCCCAGATGGCATGTTCGCGCGATTCCTTGGACGGGTTCGCCTTGCCCGTGTTGATCACGGGACGCAATCCCGAATAGGTTGAGATTACATCGCTGAAAGTTAATTCCTGTTCAGGGAAAACAGATCGAAGCGCTTCCAGCAAATACTCCGCTTCGGAGGAACTGATGGATGGGTCGGTCAACAGGTTCGATTCGTGATCCACATCGGTGGTGCCGAAGATGAGTGCGCCCTCCCAGGGAATTGCCATCACAGGACGCCCATCGCGAGGGTGCATGAAGGAGACCGCACGCGCGATTGGAAGACGATGAAACGGTA
Organism: uncultured Anaerolineaceae bacterium; assembly: GCA_964371065.1. GTDB lineage: Bacteria > Chloroflexota > Anaerolineae > Anaerolineales > Villigracilaceae > Denitrolinea. The sequence goes on from CAYJLS010000003.1 coordinate 10,495, forward strand.
AGACCAGATGACTTCCGCGCAAAGGACGCAGGCGCGGTTTCTTCTCCAGGTTTCCGCGCAACTGATCTGCCCATGCGCCTGTGGCGTTGATGACCACCTTTGCCTGGACTTCTATTTGTCGTTCCGATTCGCCAGAAGTGTCGCGCAAAACTACGCCGCAGACTTGTCCGTTTTGAGTCCGCAGGAGAGAATCGACGCGCGCATAGTTCAAAGCCTGCGCGCCATCCGCAACGGATTCGACCAGGAGGCGCAGAACGAGGCGAGCGTCGTCCGTGTTGGCGTCAAAATAGCGGTAGCCGTCGCGTAGCGCGGACGTGGTCAACTGCGGACACAGGCCGCGCATGTCATACGCGTCGTACGAACGATGCGACCATTGCTTCGCCATCAAGTCGTAGACGACCAGACCCGCGCCAAACATCCAGCCTGGCATGTGATCGCCTTCGAGACAGGCGTAGAGAAAACCGAGTCGGTTGACGAGTCCGCGGCCTTGTTTCACAAGATATTCGCGCTCGCGCACCGATTCCAACGTGATCCTAAATTGGGCGTTTTTGAGATATCGCAATCCGCCGTGCACCAATTTGGAGGAACGGCTGGATGTGCCCGAAGCAAAGTCATCCGCCTCGACCAGCAGGGCGCGCAATTTCGCGTGCGCGGCCTGACGCAAAATCCCCGCACCCGTGATCCCGCCACCGATGATGAGCAGGTCCCAGGGTTGATCGAGTTCGCTCCAAATTTTGTCGCGCCAACCTTTTGTCCATTGCATAGTTTGCTTCCTCTCAACGCGAATTTCGCGAATAGGCGAATACCGCAAATGTTTTTAAAATTCGCGTCATTTGCTCATTCGAGTCATTCGCGTTAAAGACTTTCTCAATCAATCAACAACTTTCCAGGGTTCATCATTCCATCAGGATCAAACGACTTGCAGACTGCGCGGATGGCGTCCATGCCGAGCACGCCTTTTTCGGCGGGCAGGTAGGGCGCGTGATCCGTGCCGACGCCGTGCTGGTGGGTGATCGTCCCGCCGTATCGCTGAATGGTCAGGCTCGCATCGTGTTTCATCGTCTGCCAGCGCGCCAGTAATTCGTCGGGGTCCGACGTCCGACGGAAGAGATACGTGGTGTACACGCTCGCGCCGTCGCGATACACGTGTGAAAGATGCGAAAACGCCAGCACACGCTCATTGTGTTTCGCCGCCGCGTCCACAATTGACTTTGGTATTGCAACCGACGCCTCGCGCACCTGCGACCACGGCAAGGCGGTCTCCAGCGTGTCAATCGCCACGCCGCGTTCCCAAAGTGTGTTCCGCAAATACGGCGCAAGGAAGCGGTTCTTTTCCCACGTATGCCCCACCAGCGTCCCGACAAAAAGCCCGCCATATTTTCGACACATTGCCGCCACTTCACGCCGCGTGCGCCCGAACATGCGCTGTGACCCCGTCACCCCAAACATAAGCAGGCAACGCGTATCGCCGTAACCAATCGTCCGCAGGCCGCGGTCCGCCAGGCCGACCCAACTCTTGCCAGAAAGGATGAGTGTTGTCTCCGTCTCGAGCGGATTGCTTAAGCGCAACATCGAAACGGGAATTTCATTTTGGACAATTTCCCGCACCGCGTCCGATCCCTGCTCCCAGGAGGGGAAGAAAACCCCGAAGAATGCCTCCGCCTCGGGGATTCGCCTTACGCGGACTTTGGCCTGCGTCACCACCCCGAGCCTCCCCTCCGACCCGAGCACCATCTCGCGCACATCTGGCCCCGCGGCCGAGGCAGGGACGGGTTTCATTTCCAGCTGTCCACGCGGGGTTTCCATGATCCCGCCCGCAAAGAGACTCTCGATCTTGCCATAGCGATAGGATTGCTGTCCGCTGGAGCGTGTGACGATCCAGCCTCCCAGCGTGGAATACTCGAACGATTGTGGGAAATGTCCAAGCGTGTACCCGTGCGTTTTCAATTGCTCTTCGAGTTGCGGACCAGCAACGCCTGCTTGAAATGTCGCCAAGTGACTCGTTTCATCGAGATCGAGCAGGTGCGTCATTTTTTCGAGGGAAAGAGTCAGCACGGGTGCATCTGACTTGGAGGGCGTGATGTGGCCGACTACGCTCGTCCCGCCGCCGTATGGGATGATACGCGCGCCCGCGTCGCGCGCGTACTTCAACAAGCCGCGCACATCTTCGTCAGTTTCGGGAAATGCCACGCCATCGGGAAAGGTGTCCACGCGTCCGTGTCGCAAGTCCACCCAATCGCGCATGGACTGTCCGCGGGCATGCGTCAAACGCGTCTCGGCGGACGCGTCCACCAATGGGTGCGCGGGGAGGCGGGACTCGGTCACAGCCGCGATCACGGTTTCTTTGGCGGTGTCCGCTACGGGGTCGAGTTGACCGAGGGTCTTCGTCAAATAATCCAGCCCCGAAGGCGGCACGGGATAATCTGTGTTCATGTTTCCCCATCCATTCCAGCGTTTCATGTTGACTCCTTTGTTGCGCAAACCCACGCCTGCGGCGGGGCAAGTGTTGGCAATTTGCGCTACTGCGATTTTTTCCAGAGCGCGAGGCTTTCGTTCATCACGTCGCGTGTCAAAGTTTCAGCTTTGAGATATGCGTTTCGCTTTGCACAGGCCAGAAGCTCGGCATAAAAAGCGCGGGAATAGTTTCGGCTTTCGGCGGAGGCAAAATATCGCTCGCCCATGATCTGATATAGATTTTGAAAACTGTTGAGCAACAGGCAAAAAATGGGATTGGCCGCGCGGAGCGTGAGTAGGTGATGCAGCTCCCAATCGGCGCGGGCGAATGTAGCGGGATCGTCTGCGAGATCGGCGTAGTTGGCAAGGAGCGCGGCAATCTCGGAGGCGGCCTGCTTCATCGCCTGACGGATATACGCGGGCGCGAGCAGGACGCGGATCTCCAGCAAATGCGTCACAAAATCTGGCGATTGTTGGGAGGGCATCTGTGCCAGCACGGACAGCACGCCCATGTTGCCCTCCTGCCAGTAATCGCGGACGCGCGTGGGCTTGCCATGTTGAATGTCGAGCCAGCCGTCGCGGGAGAGACGTTGCAGGGCTTCGCGCAGGGTGGGGCGGGTGACCCCGATTTGCGCGGCCAGGTCACGTTCACTGGGCAGGGTACTATTCACAGCAAAATGTCTGCTCAAGATCGCTTCGAGCAGTCTCTGCTCGGCAATCTCGGCGGGCTTCTGAATCGGATTCCATTTATTCATGTTGCTCCTATCTGGTAAGTGGTCTGACCAGTCGGTCAGTATACACCATCTCCCCCGCGAGTCAATTGTCTGGTCGGTCGAACAGGGTACCGGTTCGTTGTTTTGTGCGCCCAGCATGGGCGATGACTAGAGGGTGAAAGACCCTTATGGACGCCGAAGGCGGATTGCACCAACCATTAGCGGAAGGCAAGGGCGTCATCGTGAGGTGAGGTCTGGACGCTGCGCAGAGCCGGAAGCAAACTTGCAGTTTGAGGGACACAAACCCGATAAGAGGCCGTGAGGCAGGGCGAGTTGGCAAATGACAACGAAGCCCAATGCAATCAAGAGCCGAAGCGGTAAATTGGGCAAACGTGCGGACAATTTCGGAACCCGGGACGTACTTTACGCAGAAAGCCACTGGATGTCTTGGCAACCGATTTTCTGACCGATGCCATTGGGAAAGCGTCCTTGTATGGTATTTATGACATCCTACGCAATGAAGGCTTGGTAGCAGTCGGTGTGTCGCATGAAACTGCCAAGTTTGCTGTCGCGGCCATTCGCCGCTGGTTATTGGAGATGGCTCACGTATATTACAAAGGCTGTACTGACCTGCTAATTCAAGCCGACTCAGGCGGAGCCAATGCCTGCGACAGTTGGCTATGGAAAGTCGAGCTGCAAAAGTTGGCAGATGAATTTCACCTTGCTATCACGGTCACACATTTTCCGCCTGGCGCATCCAAATGGAATTTGATCGAACATCGCATGTTCAGTGTCATCAGCCAAAACTGGGCTGGGCAACCACTGGTCAGTTATGAAACCGTGTTAAAGTTCATTCGCACAAGCACAACTGAAACCGGTTTTCATTGTGCGGCTTATTTCGACAGGAAGCATTACGAAACAAAACGCAAAGTGACGCCAGAAGAAAAAGCCAATGTCAATTTACATCCGCATAAGTTGTTTCCCGAATGGAACTACACCATTCGACCAAATCCGAATTGATTAACTTATTTTTGGACAAATACTTTGTTTGTTAGCAAAGGTATTGAAGATGTGGTTGCGGAAATGGTCAAGGAAGCCAAGAGTAAGATAACTAGGACTTTCCATGAGTGTAACGCTTTGTTTAATTGTGTGTTCATTATATTTCTCCTTTAGGCAGATGTACTGGATTTTTTCTGATTACTTATTTTTGTCGCTCGTTAGCGATACAAAAATGAACCAACTAAAACTCTTTGAAGATAATGTTTTCAACTTGAAAGTTTGGATGTTTATTGTTTCTCCATCGATTTCTCCTATCATGATGTTTCCCATGTTTGGTATTGACGCATAAATATAATGACTAGTATCAACCCAACCTAGAAAGTTGCCTTTGCCGGCATACGTGGGCGGCTTGTCAATCGAGCCAAGAAAAAGCTCATGTTTGTTTCCCTCGTAAACAAAATGTATATTGTCTGGGCTCCACTCATGAGTGAGTGCATTCACCGCGTACAAATTCGAGCTACCATTGCGAAGGTTCCCAATATAAAGTGGAAGCCCTTTTTGCCCTTCATCGGGCTCGCGATTGTAGATAAGCCATTTTTTATCCGGTGAGAAATTTACGCCAGAACCCATAGGAGGTGGGTCAAGCGGTATTTGAATTGCTCTGTTTCCGTCAAGTGTATACCGCCAGATGGCATAAGTAGGAATATCACCTGTATCGTATCGGCTTTCAACAGTTAGGTTTACTATAAGTCCGGTTGAATCAGGAAGCCAGTAATAACCAGGAAAAAGTTCGATAGGTTTAGTGGGTGTATAGGTCACCAGACCACGTCGAATGATCTGACCATCAATGTCGAATATATCTATGTGGCCCGAAGTTGTTACTGCCAGTAAATTTCCATCAGGAGAAATCTTGAAACTACCGCCCAGTCCAGGCGCCAAGAGTTGTCTGATCTTACTGGAATCTATGTCTACGAGAAGAAGGCCTATCGCATAAGCATGATTCTTATATTTTAGTTCCAGGTCATGTGGATCAATTTGATAAGTATTGAAGAGCAAAATATGAGTACCGGGCATAAAAGCAAGAGAGCGAAAAGTACGAATCTCGCTTGCTTCGTCATACCTCAAACCACGTTCATTAAGTAAGCTGTTTGTGATTAGCAACTGCTCTTGGCTACCATCTGCGTTTATTACGTATACGTGGTCTGCTGATTTTCCTCGAAAAAAAACGATTTTCTTTCCATCGTCGGAGATTAGGGGTTCTTGATCCTCTCCACTGTAAGTCAATTGTATCGGCAGATTACTGCTATCTTGCTGGTATAGGTTGCCGTCTATTACATAAGCCATGCGAAGCTCGTCCAGCGGAAATAACGTACCAGGAACCGATGTTAGCGAAGGGACAACCGGGGTCTCCGTCGGCAATATTGTTGGTGCTTGCTCTATCGGCGTGAAGACCGACGTGCTTGTTGACGCTGTGTTGATATCCAACCCTGACGAGATGTTCCCACAAGCTGTCAGCAAGATGGTGAAAATAATCCAGAAATATTGTTTGGTATTTTCTTTCAATTTTTTGATAGCTTCCCTTCACTTCAGAAGCGCAGTTGACTACACATATTATAGCAAATATTTTTGGCTCTCTGGTAGTTTGCGTGGTACCCCCCATATCGGAGAATCATTATGAATCTAGAGCTACCGCTCGACTTCAAAGAGTTCTTGAAATTGCTGAATTGGATGGCGATGAAGTCAAGATAATCAAAGTAATCAATTTGGAACATCTCAAACAGAACAAGAAAGCAAGCGGAAGACTAAAAGACCTTGCCGATCTTGAAAAACTGCCATGAGTAAATGATGCATGAAAGCCACCATCTCCGTTGACCACCGAGTCGGCGATGGAGCGGAGGTGGCACAGTTCATGATGGCGCTGGCGGGATTTTTGGAAAATCCCGTGAGGATGTTGGTGTAAAAAGCAAACTTCCGAAGTCAATGTGGCTTCGGAAGTTTTTGTTTTTCAAATGGCGAATTTTACTGGCTGATCACCTCGATCTCCCTCCACGCCACCCATGATGGACTTTGTGTGGTGACGATTTTGATATATTGAACATTCGTCAACGGAGCAGATGGGACGAAATCGAGAACGTCCGAATCGTTGGTAAAGCCTTTGAACTCGTGGACGAGGATCAGGTTGTTCGGGTCCGCGCCGACCCAGATTTGGTGGACGGTCTCTCCGGCGGGGAATTGCGAGACAGTCAAATGGATCGCACTGAGATTTTTTGGCGCGCCGAGGTTGAGCATGATCCACTGCTCGGGGTCGCTGCCCGAGTTCCAGATGGTTTCCGTATTTCTGTCAATGGCGTTGCTTGCGGGCGAGTCGGGGAGTTCCGCGGAAGCGATGATCGCGGAGGAAAACGCCGGGGAAGTCGCGGCCGGTTCGAGATCCGCGGATGAGGCGGGAGGGCAGAGGGATTCGCGTCCGGGCGCGCAGTGTTCCACTTTTCCGCTGATCATCGTCATCAGCACATCAGTATCTTTGATCGCCTCCGGCTCGACTTGCAATGGATTCTGGGAAAGGATGATGAGGTCGGCCAATTTACCGGCTTCGAGGCTTCCGATTTCATCTTCTCGGAAAAGCGCGTAGGCCGCGTTGATGGTCATGGCGTGCAGGGCTTCATCCACGGTGATGGCTCCCTGCTTCAGCCAATCCGGTGCCTGGCACACCGAACCGTCCGGTGCGACTTCGTTTCGGGTCACAAATCCGTAGAGATGCGCGATTGGGTCATTGGTGATCGGAAAAGACGAATAGTCCGCGTGCCAGGCGGCAATCAGACCCGGGTTGGCATCCAGCAACGCGCGCCATGCCCATTCCCAAGTGCCAAGATTCTCTGGAACGGTGTATTTGAATTGATTCGTTTTGTTGATTCGCCAGCATGTGGGGTAGGTGCCGAAAATGGTGGGGACGATGCCGATCTCGTTATAGCGCGGCAGAAGCGCATCATGGAGGGCGGCGTTATGCTCGATGCGGTGACGATATGTATTCGGTGCGCCGTTCAACGCGGCCGCGATAGCGTTTTGAACTTGTTCGATGGCGCGGTCACCCAACGCGTGAACGGCCACCTGATAGCCGTCTGCTTGTGCTTGTGCAACAATGCGGTTCATCTCATCCTGTGTCATGTAAAGATCTCCTTTTCCGTATCCCCCGGGATAATCGAAGGTGACAGCCGGGACGTTGCATGAGCCTCCATCCGAAAAGATTTTCACGCCCTGGTTTCTAATTCTTGGAGTAATGTTCTCACCCTGTTTGTAAGTTTTGTACCAGTTTGTATCGAATATTTCCCCGCAATTCGTGTTGTAAAGCAGGTAGGTATTGAATCTCAGCTGAACCTTTCCGGCCTGGTCATAGCCCTTCAATTGATCGAGTATTTCAGGGGTGACGCCCATTTCGGTGGTCGTTGTTAATCCACCCTGGATGACCGTGGCCTGCATGTCCGAGAACAAGTTCACATCGCCATCTGAAGCGTTGACGATATGGCTATGTGTGTCCACGAAGCCGGGCAATAGGGTCAGGCCGCCGAGATCGATCACAAGGGTTGTGTTTCCGCGCAGGGCAAGAATATCGGCATTACTTCCAACGGCTTCTATCTTCTCGCCGCGAATCAAGATGGCTTCCGCGGTCGGTTGGTTGCGATTCATGGTAAGAATCGCGCCGTTGTGGAAGATGATATCTGTGTAGTTGATGGGCTGTGCAACCGATGGGGCCGTTGGCTTCGGCGATTGGGGCAGGGAGGTGGGGCTCGTTCGTGTTTCAGGTGGGGAACCAAAATTGCAGGCGGACAGGAAAAATAAAACGGCCAGGATCAATCGGTTTTTCATGGCAATCTCCTTTCCGACTCCGGCGTTGGTAATTGCAAATCACTATAGCAGGTATTGAAAAAAATTCAATCCCCAATTTGTATAAAGTTAGTGTAAATAATCATAAAGTTTTGTCAGGACCGCCTAAAATGTAAACTTCCGAAGTTCCCAACCTTCGGAAGTTTGCATTGGAGCATTCAGCTTGATAAAAGATTGGCTTTTCTTACTGTCCCGCGCTGTACTCAAACGCCCCAACATCGGGCGCTCTGCCTGCAAAAACATCGTTGATTCCAGGAATGAGAATCCCTCGGTCAATGTTGGGGCTGGTTGAGAGCAGGCTGAAATTCCCCCCGTTCGGGTTGACCAATCCTGGCAGATTCTCGTGACCATTGCATTCCAGTCTCGTCGTGGCGCACAACAAGGCGATGGTCTGGTAATTGATATTTTCCCATTTGAAATGCGATCTGGTGGGACGGCGTGTGGTGTACCAGTTATCGTAATTCCAGTCGTTGCCCGTCGAACCGGTGACGAGTTCCTCGAAGGCGTACCCATTGCCCTGAAAAATATTATTCCGCATGACCGAGTTGTGCGCGACAGTAATCATGCTCATGGCGTTGAGACCGGGCGCATTGGTCCAGAAGGTGTTGTGGTAGATCAACACGATCCCGTCCGGGTTCGAAGCCCACTTGATGCTCGTCCCTGTGAAATTGGTGAATAGATTGCGGACGACCCACGTTGGGCCTTGCGTGACGGGAGCGAGCGAGATGCCGACCAGCATCGTGTCGACGCGGTTGTTTCGGAAACGCTGGTTGATGCAGGTCCCCTCCGGCTCCAAACCATCGTCGCTGATGTGATGGATGTAGTTGTCGTAGATATCCGCGTCGAAGGCGATGTCTGGATTCTCGAGGGCGGCGGATGAACCGGTGTAGATGCCGTTGAAGTAGTTGTGGATCTCGTTGTCGCGCACGATCGCACCGATATGTCCGCGCAGGACGATCCCCGTCCCTTCCATCGAAGTGCCTTTGACCGCCTTCCACGCCCATTCGTTCACCGGCGGGTCGAAGATTTCATTGGCTTCGATGCGGGTATCGTTGCCTTGCTCGTTGCTCCCATTCCAATTGATGAAAATTCCCAATTGCATATTGTGAATCTTATTCTTGCGAATGACCACATGCGATGCGTTGACGGTACATACCCCGCACCCTTCGAGATTTGTGCCGTAGTACCGCATTTCAAAACCCTCGATCCAAATCCAATCGCGGGCATTCACGTCGAATGCGTGGTTGAGATAAGGCGCCTGCCAGGAGTGATTGGAAGGATGGTCCCGACTGCGGACGTAAAGCCGGGCTGTCAGCGGATCGTAATACCAGCCTTCCCTGATCGTTGTTTTATCGTGTCCGCGGCTGTTCTTTAGCCCGGCAAGATCATCGTAGTTGTAAAACCGTTGGTTGTCGCGTGCCAGGTAGGCGATCGGTCTTCCAAGTTTGATAAACCATACTTTATTTACAGAGGCCAGCTCGAACCATTCCCTCCCGGCCAGACTCTCCGAGCCGTCGAGGATTGCGCTTGTCCCTGCCGCCTTGACCCGAATCCAATTACTGGAAGATCCTGAAAATGGGAATGTGATCGCCTCGCGATAGATTCCGTCCGCCACCAGCACTTCGGTCCCGGGCGTGGCGCGGTCAACTCCCTCCTGGATCGTTCGGTACGGCGCGGCCGCCGACCCGTCGCCTCCGTCCGCGGCGTCGTCATCCACGTAGACGACCGTCAGAGGCGTGAACTGCAATTCGGTGGGCTGGGTGGTTGTTGAGCCGGTAATCTCGTGCGCGCCATCCGACACTTTGATAAGGTACGCGGTGGATGGAGACAGCCCAAACAGACTGCCAACGAGACGGCCATCCTCGATCCGCATCAACGGGTGGCCGCGACGCCAGGCGGTCTCGTCACTTTTTCGATAGGACAGTTCGGCCGTCTCCGGCAAACCGATGCCGTTGACGACCACCCCTGCGGTTTCGATGTTGGGGAGCATGTCCAATCCCGCGAAAGGCCCCGGGTCATTCGTGACTGGAGGTGGGGGCGGCGCGGTGGGGCGGTCGGCCGGGACGGTTGCCTCTGCCGCGCCCGGTGGCGCGTCCGTTTGTGTGGATGCCGCGCCGGGAGTCCGCGGCGGGTACGCGCAGGCGGCGAGGGATGCGATCAATAGGCTGAACAAGAGCGCCCGGACGGCTTTCATGGTTTCTCCAGAACTTGAGTGATGGCAGGCACTATAGCATAAAATGGAAAATCCAATTCCCCAAATTCGATCAGACGTGGTTAAATATCTCCATGACCATCCACCTGCTCAACTGTTTCACCGACAATGCCCGTTGGCCCAGCAAATTGAAAACAGGCATGGCTTGCCTGCTGATCGAAACCGACCAGGGACTGATCCTGTTGGATACCGGTCTCGGCCTCGGCGATTACGCCAACCCGACCTGGATGACGCGCATGTTCCGCATCATTACCATCATGCCCTTTGACCCAAACGAAGCCGCGGTCAATCGCATTAAAAAGTTGGGATACGAACCCGCTGACATCAAACACATCCTCCTCACCCACATGCACTTCGATCACATCAGCGGACTTCCCGATTTTCCACAAGCCAAAGTCCATGTGCATCGACGCGAATACGAAGCCCTCACCGATGGAAAAATATCGAACTGGACCGAGCTTGCATACATCTCACGCTACATCGCGCATCGGCCAGAGTTCATCCTTTACGATAAAATTGACTCGAAATGGTATGACTTCGCTGCCATCCGATTGCCCTTCCAGCCCGAAATGTATTTGATCCCACTTCACGGACATTCCTGCGGTCATTGTGGTGTTGCCATAAAAACGTCGGAGGGCTGGTTCTTCCACGCCGGGGACTCAAGCGCGGTTTACGATACCGAAACACCCAAATGGTTGATCAACCTCGTGCTGGGTTCGCACGACGCACGCCTGCGTGCCTTCATGAAAAATCATCTTGAAGTCCTCGTCACCAACAGCCACATGTTCCCTGAATTTTTTGCCCGGCATCCCATCGTAAAATGAAACCTTTGTAAAAAGCAAACTTCCGGAGCCATTGGCTTCGGAAGTTTTTATCTACCCGTACAACTCTTTTCTGAAAAACTCCGGCAAGGCAAAGGCTGCCTTGTGGATTTCAGGATTGATATAGTTATTCACTCCGGGCGGGAGCGGGGTTTTCAATCCGTTTTCCCAGGGCGTATCGGAGATGTACATGAATCCAATCCCGCCGCCGGGGTAGGTGGGGATGTTGGCGTAGTAGTAGGCCGGATTCTTCGTCAGCGCTTTGGCGGATTTGTAAATCTGCTTGATCAGTTCCGTATCGAAAAATGGCTGTTCGCATTGTGTTGACGCCGCGCCGCCAGGGACGAGGGCGCGCGCCATCAGCTTGTAGAACTCGTCCGAGAATAGGCGCTCCGCCATGCCGATGGGGTCGGTCGTGTCGGAGATGATGACGTCGAACTGGCCGGGATTTTCTTCGAGGTAGGCGAACGCGTCCCGGATGAGCAGCCCGGCGCGCGGATCCGCCCACGGGTCCCCGAAGGATGCGAAGTGTTGGCGCGAGAGTTCCACAACGCGCTGGTCCAATTCACAGACGATGGCTTCCTCGACAGTCGGGTAACGCAAGACTTGTTGCAGCGAACCGCCGTCCCCGCCGCCGACGATCAACACGCGCCTGGGTCGTTCAACTGCGAGCATCGGCACGTGGACGATCATCTCGTGGTAGCCCATGTTGTCGCGCTCGGTCAGTTGGATGATCCCGTCCAGGATCAGCGTATTCCCGAAAAATTCGGCCTCGACGATTTGGATGTGTTGATACTGCGTCTGTTCATCCGCCAGGACGCGCTTGACGCGCAATCCTTTGCGGTAATAGGGATGCAATTCCTCGGTAAACCAGATGCTCATGGAAACCTACGCGGCGGCGGGTAAGAGTCTTTTTTCGATCTCCGCTTCACGGTCCAACTTGCGAAGCGAAAAATTGCCTGCCCCGAACGCGTCCTTGATGCAATGCATCAATGGCAGTAGATCCTTGTCCGTTGCGCAGGTGAACAGGTCAATCGCGCAAAAATTATATTCGGGCCAGGTGTGCAGGCTTGCATGTGACTCGGCGAGCAGCAAGTAACACGTAAAACCGTACGGACTGAACTTGTAAATACCTTCATCTACAACCGTCAGGCCACTCTCGCGCACGGCCTGCGTAAACAACGAATATGCCCGCTCGCTATCCATGAGAATCTCATGGTTGCAGTCGGAGAGATCGAAGATGTAATGCTCTCCAAGTTTTAAGGTCGTGTTCATTCGCGCCTCCAAAGCTACTGAAAAGGGATTTAATGGGAAGAACCTATCCAAAAACATAGGGCTCATTCTTTTACGCCGACAATGCAAGATGAACGCCTTGCGTATCGGATAAAATTGTCTTCGAAATGACTCTGTGAGGTATTTATACTATGTCCTGTCAGAATGTCAATTATCGGAATGGCGATTTATAAAGATTACTTTGGTTAAAATATCCTCATTGATACGTCCGGCCTGAAACCTGACACTCAATCACCTTGACCCATATCTACCTCCTCATCGAATTCCTCGACGAACTCGTTTACGGTGTGAGCGAAGCCGCCTGGCCGTTCATCCGCGCGGACCTGGGGTTGACCTACGCGCAGATCGGCCTCGCCCTCAGCCTGCCCGGGTTGCTCGGCAACATCGTCGAGCCGTCCCTCGCCATTCTTGGCGACGTGTGGAAGCGGCGTGCCCTCATCCTCATCGGTGGTATCTTCTTCACGCTTTCCCTTTATTTCACTTCCCTCAGCCAATCTTTTTTCTTTCTTCTTTTCTCCTTCATCCTCTTCAATCCCGCTTCGGGCGCATTCGTCAGCCTCTCGCAGGCCACACTCATGGACTCCGACCCCGCGCGCCGCGAACACAACTTGGCGCGCTGGACGTTCGCGGGTTCGTTGGGAGTCGTCCTCGGGCCGTTGTTGCTCGGCGGCGCGGCCTTCGTCGGGTTCGGCTGGCGCGGCGTCTTTGCTTCTCTCGCGGCGCTGGCCGCAATCGTGCTCCTCATCGCGGCGCGCAGACTTCCCGCATTCTCCCGCGATCACCCTCCTGTGCCTCGTTGGTCTGATTTCAAATCAGGTTTACGCAATACATACTACGCAATACGCAACAAATCCGTCCTACGCTGGCTCATCCTGCTCGAATTCGCCGACCTCATGCTCGATGTGCTTTACAGTTTCCTCGCCCTCTACTTTGTGGACGTGGCAGGCCTCACCCCGATAAATGCCGCCTTCGCCGTCGCGGTCTGGACAGTGGTTGGGTTGCTCGGCGATTTTCTGCTCATTCCGCTTCTCGAAAAAGTGCGCGGTCTCGATTACCTGCGCGTCAGTGTTATCATCGAGCTCATTCTCTTTCCGGCGTTTCTTCTCGTTCCGAACATTTTTATCAAACTTGCGATCCTCGCGCTGCTCGGACTTTTCAACTCCGGCTGGTACGCCATCCTGCAAGCCAAACTTTACGACTCGATGCCCGCAGGGTTAAGTTCCACTGCCATCGCGGTCGGCGATGTAACGGGCATGGTTGGTAAACTGCTTCCCTTCGGCATTGGTCTCGCCGCGCAAGCCTTCGGCCTCGACGCGGCCATGTGGCTGCTCCTCGCCGGTCCCATCGCCCTCTTGATCGGCCTCCCACGCATCACGCAACACGCATCTCCTAACTCCTAACCCGCATCTCCTCCCTCGCCGCAATGACTAATCCCTCCTCACCCCTCTCCATTTATCTCCACATCCCCTTCTGCGTCCATCGTTGCGCCTACTGCGATTTCAACACCTACGCGGGACAGGAAGACTCCCTTCCCGCCTACGTGGACGCGCTACTCCGCGAAATCAAATTCATCGGCCAAGCGACTATTCGACCATTCGACTATTCGACTATCGGGACTATGTTCTTCGGCGGCGGGACTCCCTCGCTTCTTTCTGGACTTCAAGTTGCCTCCGTCATGGACGCGTTGCGCGCCGCCTTCGCGTTCACCCCCGACCTCGAAGCGACTCTCGAAGCCAACCCCGGAACCGTCTCTCCATCCTTCCTCGCCGATATCCGCGCTGCGGGACTCAACCGGCTTTCCTTCGGCGTCCAGTCCGCCAACCCCGACGAGTTACACATGCTCGAACGCGCCCACGATTTTTTCGACGTGATCCAATCCGTCAAATGGGCGCGGCAGGCGGGCTTCGATAACCTCAACCTTGACCTGATCTACGGCTTGCCCGAACAGACTCTCGTCCGCTGGCAGAACACCGTCAAACGCATCGTTGACCTGCATCCCGAACACATCTCCGCCTACGCGCTGACGCTGGATCACGGGACGCCGTTCGGGCGCTGGTCCGCCAAAGGTTTGCTGCCAACTCCAAGTCCAGACCTGGCCGCGGACATGTACGAGTGGGCGTCCGAGTTTTTCGAGTCCGCAGGTTATGTCCAATACGAAATTTCCAACTGGGCGCGTGACGTTCAACGTTCAACGCCTGCTCTGAGCGTAGTCGAAGGGTTCAACGTTCAACCTGCATTTGCTTGCAAACATAACCTGCAATACTGGCGTGGACTTCCCTACCTCGGCCTCGGCGCGGGCGCGCACGGATACGCCAACGGCTACCGCTACTCGAATTTCCTCCGCATCAAAACCTACATCGAACGACTGATGACTGATTACCGATCACTGATCACTGATTTTCCCCTCACTCCCGCCACCGTCAACCACCACCGCCAAACACAACACGACGATATGAGCGAGTTCATGATGACGGGTCTGCGCCTGACGCGCGAGGGCATTTCGTCCGCCGAGTTTGAATCCCGTTTTGGCGCGCGGCTGAATGATGTCTATGGCAAAGACATCGAAGAATTGACACGGCTGGGGTTGTTGGAATGGCAGGCCGAACGTCTGCGCTTGACGCGGCGGGGACGTTTGCTCGGTAATCAGGTTTTCATGCGCTTCGTTGATTAGGAGAATTGGACAGGGGAATTCAGGACAAGATCAATCTTTGGATGGCGGGGGCGATGCCGGTCAGGTCTTTTAATCCCTCTGTGAATTCACTTCGCGCGGACTTTGATCCGATCACCAGCCCGGGCACGTTCGCGTCCGTGTGCCGCCGCGTGGACAGGTCTTCGAGGTTGCCGTGGTCGGAGGTGAGCAGGATCAGGCCGCGTTCATCGTCCCACACGTCCAGCAGGCCGCCGAGGACGCCGTCGAAGGTTTCGAGCAGGGTAATCGCCGCGGACATATTTTGCTTGTGACCGGCGTAGTCGCTGGCCCAGTACTCGAAGAACGCGAAGTCATATTGTGCGGCGAGTTCGGCTGTTTTTCGTCCCGCGCTTTCGGGATTGAGGAGGGGCGCGTCGGTGAAACTAAGGAAACTACGCCAGCCCTCGCCCGTGAAATCCGCGGACAGGGCGCGCCCCGCGTACAGGTCGTCTTTGGTGAAGAGAGGAAATCCCGCGCTGGTGAGCGCCAGCGGCACGGACGAATACAGCCTATGTCCAGATTCGATGGAATGAAAGTAGCGCGGGGGATAGGCGTTCAACAGGGCGGCAGATTTGCCGTCTGCGCGTAGCCAGGAAAAGAGGGTGTTGCCGTTTTTTAGGTATGCCGCGACTTCGGGGTTGGGTTTAGGGCCGTAGTGATGACCGATCTCTTTTGGGATGTTGACACCCGTCAGCAGAACAGCTTGCCCGGTGGCGGACTGGGGGAGTCCCTCCACGCCGAGGGAGGCATCCAATGCGAGGAGCGTGGCGCGTTCGCTCTCGAAGGGCGCGGCGGAAGCGACGAGCGGCTGTCCGCCGAGCAGGCCGCGCAGGCGCGGCATCTGTGCGCGGACGAAGGGATTGATCGCGGGGTCATCCGCGCCGAGGCCGACGCCGTCGAGGAAGAGGAAGAGGATTTTCATACCGGTAATCAGTGTTCAGTAATCAGTAATCAGTTATCAGTCATCAATGTACCACTGCCCTGAGTGCTTCGCGATCGAAGGGCAAGTAGATTCCAACAGAGCGTTCACATGTGACCCGTCCTTCGACTGCGTTCCCTCGACGAACACTCGGTCACTCCGCTCAGGACGGCGGGCTGTCGGTTTTTTGAAACAAGAACCACGCGGAGGGACGGTCTTTTTTGTCGAAGCCGTCCGTGCGCGAGAGCAGGGAAAAGCCTCGGGCGTGGATTAGACTCAGGTCGGGCGCGGCCAGCCCGGGTCCAGAAAGTTGCGAAGCGGGCTTGAAAAATCCATAGAGGAGCCAGTGTCCGCCCGGGGCGAGGAGCCGGTCCAGTTCGTCCAGGTAGGCGGACTTATCATCCACGCCGTGGAAACAGCCGATGTCGAGCGCGAGGTCGAAGGGACCGGCGATGCCGTCGAGGCGGGTCACATCGCCCACGCGTAAATCCGCATTCACGCGTGCCTGCCTTACTTTTCGTTTTGCGATTCGAATCGCTTTGGGGATGAAGTCCACACCCGTCACCTGCCAGCCGTTTTGGGCGAGGGCGATGACGTTGGTGCCTGTGCCGCAACCGAGGTCAAGGGCGCGGCCGGGCGGATGGGAGGCCATGAATTCGTAAAGTTCGGGAGGCGTGATGCCGCTATCCCAGGGTGGGCGGCGGAGGTACATCCACGCGAAGCGCAGGCGGCGCATCATTTGATGGAAGCCCGCACGCGTTCCACATCCAACCCGCCGACCTGCCGCCAGAGTTCATTTCCCTGCGCGTCAAAGAAGATGAAGGTGGGTGTGTACTCGAACATGTAAACGGGAGCGAGTTCGCGGCCGACGCTTTCCTGAATGTTGAGGCGGATGACGAGCAATTCCCCGGCAAGTTTCTGTTCCAACCCGTCCACGACGGGTTTCATTTCTGTGCAGACAATTCAGTAGGGGGACTGGAACTCCAGCAGGACGGGTTTTCCCTGCCCGATCATGGACTGTACCTTTTTGGCATCCTCCATCAGCGGGGTTTGCACGGGATGCAGGATGAACCAGGCGGTGACCAGTCCTGCGGCGATGACGCCCAGCGCCAGGATTTCCTGCCAGCGCGCCTGGTGGCGGAGCAGGGCAACGGCCACGACCAGGAACAATGCGGCGGCGATCAGGACGGCGGAGTATTGATTGAGGATCTGGAGCATGGCGTTTCCCGGAATGTAATATCGTAAAATGACAATTCACACTTTGACAAGTTGTCATTGTTCCTATAAAATCAGGGGGCTTGCATCTTTTCTGTGGAAAGGGAATCTATGATGAAAGAGTATACCACTGAGTTTATTCGCAACATCGCCCTCGTTTCGCACGGCTCCGCGGGGAAGACTATGCTGGCTGAGGCGTTTCTGCATTTTACGGGGGCAACCACCCGCCTAGGCAAGATCGAGGATGGGACGACCGTTTCAGACAACGATGAAGAGGAGATCCGCCGCAAACTTTCGTTGTATACCAGCATCCTTCCGCTCGAATATCGCGACCACAAAATTAACGTGCTGGACGCGCCGGGTTACACCGATTTCGTCGGCGAGATGATTTCCGCGCTCAGCGTGGCCGACGGGGCGGTCATTTTGGCGGACGCGGTGGGCGGCGTGGAGGTCGGCACCGAACTGGCCTGGCGCACTGCCGTCGAACTGGGCCTGCCGCGCTTCATCGTCATCAGCCGCATGGACCGCGAGAACGCCAGTTTCTCGCGCGCCTACGCGTCCGTGGAAGAATTCGTTCATGTCGCGGGCGGGCGCGTGGTCAAGGCGCAATTGCCCATCGGTGAGAAGCATGATTTTAAAGGCGTGATTGACCTGATCTCGATGAAGGCATTCATGGCCGACGGCAAGACTGTGACGGACATCCCGGACGAACTGAAGGCCGAGGCGGACGAGGCGCACTTTGCGCTGGTGGAAGCCGCCGCCGAAGGCGAGGATACCCTGCTGGAAAAATATCTCGAGAACGGCTCGCTCTCGAATGAAGAGTTGATCGTCGGACTGAAGGATGTGGTGCGCTCCGGGGCGTTTGTGCCGGTCTTTGCGGCCGCGGGCGGACACGAGCTGGGCATCGCGCCGCTGTTGAACGCCATCGTGGATTTGATGCCTTCGCCCACGCAGCGTCCGGCGGTCCTGGCGCAAAACAAGGATGGCGAGGAAAAACTGACCTGCTCGGATACGGAGCCGCTGGCGGCTTACATCTGGAAGACGACCGCCGATCCCTTTGTGGGCAAGATGACCTACTTCCGCGTGTACAGCGGTTCGGTGCAGGCGGATGCGCGCGTGTGGAACCAGGGTAAGGGCGCGGAAGAGCGCGTATCTGGCCTGCACTTCCAGCGCGGCAAGGAGCAGATCCCTGCGAAGGTGATCCACGCGGGCGATATCGGCTCGGTCTCCAAGTTGACCGTCTCCGCGACGGGTGACACGTTTAGCGATAAAGCGCATCCGTTGGCCATCCCCGCTCCCAAGTATCCCGCCGCGCTGTATCGCGTGGCGATCCATCCCAAGTCGCAGATTGACGCGGCCAAGATCAGCCCGACGCTCACCCGCCTGTGCGAAGAGGATATGACTCTCTCGTGGCACAACGAACGCGCCACCGGGCAGACCATCCTGCAAGGCATGGGCGACCAGCACATTGACGTGGCCATCCACCGCGCACAGTCCAAGTTCCAGGTGGGGTTGTTAATTGACCAGCCGAAGGTTCCGTATCGGGAGGGCATCACGCGCAAAGGTTCCGCCATGTACCGCCATAAGAAACAATCCGGCGGCTCAGGCCAGTTCGGCGAGGTGCATTTGCGGATCGAGCCTTATCACGAAGGCGATTTTGATTTCACGGATGAACTGGTGGGCATGAGCCTGTCCAAATCCTTCCTGCCCCCGATTGAAAAAGGTATCAAGGCCACCATGGAGCATGGCGCGTTCGCGGGATACCCGATGAGCAACGTGCGGGTGATCGTGTATGACGGCAAGGAGCACCCGGTGGACTCCAAACCGATCGCGTTTGAAACCGCGGGGCGCGAGGCCTTCAAACTGGCCGTGGAACAGGCCGGCCCCGTCCTTTTTGAGCCGATCATGAACGTCCGCATCACCGTGCCGGACGCGCACATGGGCGATGTGATGAGCGACCTGAACACCCGCCGCGGCCGCGTGCAAGGCACCGAGTCCGAGCACGGCAGTACGGTGGTGATGGCGCAGGTCCCGCTGGCGGAGATGCTGCGCTACGTGACACAGATCCGCTCGATGACCGGCGGGCGCGGCTACTTCACGATGGAGTTTGACCGCTACGAGACCGTCCCCCAGCATTTGGCGGCGGCCATTGTGGAAGCGCACAAGAAAGAAATGGAAAGCAAGAAGGAAGAGTGAGTAAATACAGAAACCCGTTTTCCGCCGAAGGCGAGAAAACGGGATAGTGACACATGTCACCTTGGCTTCCGAAAGGGTTGAGTTATGTCCAAGAAATCTCGGGATGGTACTTGGACACCATTTTGGCATAGGCTTGGATCACGCCGGGCAACAGATCGATCAACTGTCCAATCTGGGCTAGTGCGGTGTGGTGCGACAAGAGCAGTTTGACCCGCTCGTAATCGCGGAGGTAGTGTCCGACGCTTTCCGGTGCGTGTTGGGTCTGGCGGGCAATGGCGACTTCGTCGAGCCCGGCTTCGTACAGGGCGATGACTTCTTCCTTGTGAGTGGGACGCATACCCTGATCGAAGAAATAGCCTTTGGTCGGGAGCGGCTTGCCGGTGAGGCGGCGGGCCTCGGCCAGCAGTTGGCTGACTTGCACCGTAGTCAAGCCCAACATGGCAGCCAGGTCTGCCAGGGTTAGCAAGACCGGACCGTCGGGATGTTGGAGGCCATGCTCGATGAGGCGTACCAGGCGTGAGCGGAACCACTCCTGCCGCGCCGAGGCGGTGTCTGGGTGATGCGCCAGGTATTCGACATCCTCGGGCAACAGCACCGGCCAGGCCAGCGTCACCAACTCATGGTCGCCTGCGCCTTGGCCGGGATGGGTCTTCCCGCCGCTGGCGCGCGTACCGGTGAACACCATCCACCCGCTGCTCAGGTGTTGCGGCGCGGGATAGAACTGGTCGGCCAGTTTTTGCACGTCTTCGGCCAGGGTCTCCAGAATGCGGCGGCTTCCCAACAGGCCATAATCGCTCTCCAGCAAATGGATCAACGCCTGCTGGAAGGTGCGTTTGGCTGTGCCAACATACGCCTGGCTCATTTTTGCCCCCTTTTTTCGGGTGCAGAAGCCCGATTCAGTCGTTGCAATTGGTTTTCCAGCCGTTCCCGACAGGCCGGGCTCGCCTGTTGCTGGTAGATCGCCAGGTATTCCCGCACCAGCGGCAGGCCGATTTGCAGCAACAGGGCAATCTGGCTCTCGGCAAATCCCTGGCGATGCAACTCCACCACCTGCACGAAGGTTTTGATGTAGCGCTGGATGGAGGCCGGACAGTGATGCGTATGCAAGGCCAGTTGATCGTACGTCTCGCCCTGCAACCAGCGCCCAATGATTTGGGCTTTGTGCGTCTGTCCGCGCCCGATCCCTTGCAGGTTGCCTCGCGAAGGCAGGGATGCGCCTCGCTCTTGCAAATCCACAAAGTCGCGTTTGATCGTCCGCACCGACGTATGCAAGGCCTGCGCCAAGTCTTCCTGCGTGGCTACTGCGCCCTGTTCCACCGCCTCGTCCAGCAAGCGCTGGAGACGGACTTGCCGCAACGCCTGACCACCATGACGCGCCGACACCTGCCGATCCTCCGCTCCCGCATCCACCGTCCAGGTGACTTCCAGCGTGGGCGTTTGGCTCAAGGGCTGACCGCCTCCGCTTCCCTGGCGTACCAACACCACCCGTACCTGACCAGGCCGCAACTTTTCGGTTCCGCCCGCCAGACAACTTTCGGCTTCCTCCAGAATGGCTTCCGCCACCTTCGGCGCATAATGGAATTCTCGTTCCAGCACGCCCAGAAATCGTTGCTGCGGTGTTTTGGCTTGCAACCGTTCCAGTTCTTGTTCGTTTTGCATCGGTCACCTCGTTTCGATTATAGCGGCCTCGCCGCTTAGGGGAGGTGACATATGACACCATATAGGTTTCTGCTTTGTTATCCCTTCGGCGAGAAAAGAATATCTTCGATGGGCGTGGGCAGGGACATGCGCCGCCCGGTCACATCGAAGTCCATGAGGGATGCAAGGGAGCGTGGGGTGGGGTCGTTCCACAGTTGCAGGTTGTCTTTCTGACGCGCCATGTAGGCGGGCAAATCTTTGAAATTCCCATAGGCATCGAAAAATTCCACCAGCCTGCGGAAGAGTTTGGGCATGATGGTCACGTCTTCCTCCAGGGTGCGGATGTCCCATAGCGCCAGGTAGGTGGTGCGGTCAATGGCCCACAAGCCGCGGTCCCCTTTGCGCGCCAGCCCCACTGCCTTGCGGATCTTGGCGGCGACGATCTTGTCGGTGGTGGTGTAGAAGGTGGGATAGACCAGTCCCTCGCGGGCCAGGATGTAGTTGATTGATTTTTCGATCGGGATCTGCTCTGAGGTCAGGGTGGCGCCGTCGGTCAATTTGGCGGAGGCGGGGAAGGCGAAGGAGATCGGTCGGTCGTAGCGGTCCAGTCCGTCCGAGATGATGAAGCCGGGCTTTGCGTCGTCCGCATTTACGATGGTTGTCTGGCTCAGGCTATATTCGGTGTAGGCGATGCCGAGCAGTTTGAGCAATTGCTCGAGCGCGGCCAGCGCGAAGGGACGCGGCTGGTGGTAGCCTTCGTAGTGGGTTTCGAGCGCGTCTATGGCTTCGATACGCAACTGCTTTTTGACGGCCTTCTTTTTGCTGGCGCTGTCCCATTGGAAGGCGTCCCAGTGGGCGGGGTTTTCGGCCTCGAAGCGGATCGAGTCACCGTCGGGCTTGTAGCCTTTGACGTGGAACTTGCCTTTGATAACTTTGAATGACGCCATACGAACCTCCTTTTTCAATCATGGGGATTTCAGGGAAGAATTCTAACCGGAAGTGGTTGTTTTCGGCTCGGCAATTTCTTGATTATCTTTTGATGCGAGAGTATACTGTCCAGACAATATAACTCATCGCTGTTTGAGTATTGGGAATAGGATCGAATTTGCCTATGGCTTCACCTTTTGAAAGCTACATTACCAAAATTGGCGATACGGGCGAGGTGTCGTGGGATGAACATTGGCTTGATAAAATTTAACTTGCCAATGCCATGAAACTTGGTTTGCCTGAGGTTGATGACCGATACCATTATTGGCGAGTTCCTCTGCGTGCAAAGAGCGGCACAAAAATGGGGGAAGTAGTGATTGATGCCTACAGCACTGAAATCGTTGCATCCAAAACCACGAAACCCGAAATATTGACGGCTCGGCTTTTAAACCAGGATGAATCCAAAGTAATCGAAACAAAACAAAATAAAAGGGAATAACTTATCAAACGCGCCACTAGCAGACAAGAAGACCAGGAGACTATCAGACCATGAAATACGTCGCCGCCATTGACCAGGGAACGACCAGCACACGCTTCATTCTCTTTGACCACGCGGGGAATGTCGTTGCCGTTGACCAGAAGGAACACCATCAGATATATCCCAAACCCGGCTGGGTGGAGCACGATCCGCTGGAGATCTGGAGAAATACGCTGGAGGTGATGTCTGGCGCGCTGAAGAAAGTCATCAGTCATCAGTCATCGGTAATCAGTGAGGTGGTCGCCATCGGCGTGACCAACCAGCGCGAGACCACTATTGTCTGGGACAAAACGACAGGCCAGCCCGTTTACAATGCCATCGTCTGGCAGGACACGCGCACCGACTCGATTTGCGCCGAACTCGCGAAAGAAAATGGGCAGGATCGCTTCCGCGCGAAGACCGGCCTTCCGCTTGCCACTTATTTCTCTGGCCCGAAAATCAAATGGATTTTGGATAACGTGGATGGGGCGCGCAAGCAAGCCGAAAACGGGGAACTGCTCTTCGGCAACATGGATACCTGGGTCATCTGGAATTTGACGGGCGCGCACGTCACCGATGTGACCAACGCCTCGCGCACATTGTTGATGGATTTATCCACGCTGGATTGGGATGACGAGATTTTGAAACTGTTCGGTATCCCGCGTCTGATGTTGCCGAAAATAAAATCATCCTCGGAAATTTATGGCCGCGTAGAGACGTTGCATGCAACGTCTCTACGCGGTATCCCCGTCTCTGGCGATCTCGGCGACCAGCAGGCCGCGCTTTTCGGTCAAACTTGTTATTCGCCAGGCGAGGCCAAGAACACCTACGGCACAGGCTGTTTCATGTTGATGAACACAGGCGAGAAACCTGTCCCATCGAAAGCGGGACTGCTGACCACGCTCGGATACAAGATCGGGAATCAAAAAGCAGTTTATGCACTGGAAGGCTCGATCGCCATCACGGGCGCGCTGGTCCAATGGCTGAGGGACAATTTGGGATTGATCGAGAAATCCTCGGATATCGAATCGCTTGCGAAAACCGTGGACGACAACGGCGGCGTCTATTTTGTCCCCGCGTTTTCGGGTCTATTCGCACCTTATTGGCGGAGCGACGCGCGCGGGGCTATCGTCGGGATGACGCGCTACGTCAACAAAGGTCACATCGCCCGCGCCGCCCTCGAAGCGACCGCCTTCCAGACGCGCGAAGTTTTGGATGCGATGGAAAAAGATTCGGGTGTGAAACTGACCTCCCTCAAAGTGGACGGTGGCATGGTCTTCAACGAACTGCTGATGCAATTCCAGTCCGATATTTTGGATGTGCCCGTGGTGCGTCCCAAAGTAGCGGAGACAACCGCCCTCGGCGCGGCCTACGCGGCGGGACTGGCCGTCGGCTTCTGGAAAGATTTCAACGAACTGCGCGCCAACTGGGGCCGCGGCCGCGAATGGAAGCCGCAGATGGACTCGGCGAAGCGTGAGAAGTTGTACGCGGAATGGAAGAAAGCTGTCACACGGACGTTTGATTGGCTGGCATAAACCATGAAGCATAAATGGATCGGCATTGCGTTCCTGGTTTTTTTGTTCGCGGCCACGGCCATCCTGGCCGCTAATTTGCCGACAGCGGATTTTTATGACAATTTTTATAAAGCCGCGCGGACAGCGCTTTCCGGCCATTCCCCCTACGAGACCATTTACAATAGCGCGCCCTGGGGCGTCATCCCGTTATTTCCTTTTGCTTTGCTTCCGCCCGTCCCCGCGCATGGCTTGTATTTTGCAACCTGCTTGTTCATCCTGGTTTTCATCGCCTGGAAGTTGCGCGCCAGCCCGTTGACGATCGTTGCGTTCATGCTTTCCCCGACCGCAATCGGCGCGGTTTTAGTGGGCAACCTCGACCCCATTGCCGTTTCGGGGATTTTGTTCCCTCCCGCGTTGGGTCTGTTGCTCCTGCTCATCAAGCCACAGGTCGGCGCGGGCGTGGCGCTGTATTATTTGATTGATTTCAGTCGGAACAAACGATATCTGGATGGTGTGAAGGCCTTCGCACCCGTTGCCGCCGCATACGCTCTGGCTTTGGTTTTCTTTCCCATCTGGTACGTCCGCATATTCACGAACACGTCGGTGTACCAGATATGGAATCGGACTCTCTTTCCCTATTCGATTCCGCTTGGATTGTTCCTGCTTTGGGCCGCGTTGCGAAAGCGGAATCCATATTTTGCATTGGCGGCCGCCCCATTCCTGGCGCCCTATCACACCTTCTATACCTACACCATCGCGCAGATCGGACTGCTTCACAGCGACGTGGAGACGTACGTTCGGCGCGATTTGCTTCACATCCTCCTAACCATTTTCCTGTGGGTCGTCATGTTGGTTTTCAAATTGTGAGGTTCAATGGATCGTAACCAAACTCTCTCCTCCCTCCAGTCCAACCCCTCCCTCGATGTGCTCATCATCGGCGCGGGGATCAACGGTATTGGTGCGTTCCGCGACCTGGCGCTCAACGGCGCGGACGTGTTGATCGTGGATCGCGGCGACTTCTGCGCGGGCGCGTCGGCGGCGTCTTCGCACATGGCGCACGGCGGCATTCGCTATCTCGAGAACGGCGAGTTCCGTCTCGTGCGCGAAGCGGTGGGGGAGCGCAATCGCATGATCCAGAACGCGCCGCACATCGTCAAACCCCTGCCGACCACCGTCCCCATGTTCAAGCATTTTTCGGGACTGCTCAACGCGCCGTTCAAATTTCTCGGCTGGCTCGATAAGCCCTCCGAGCGCGGCTCGCTGGTCATCAAGATCGGCCTGATATTTTATGATGCCTTCACCGGACGCACGCGCACCGTGTCGCGCCACACTTTCCGCGGGCGCGCCGCCTCGCTCGAACGCTGGCCGCGGCTGAATCCCGCCGTCTGCACCACGGCCACATATTTCGATGGTTCCATCCTGAATCCCGAACGCCTCGCGCTGGAAGTTTTGCTGGATGGCGAAGCAGACGGCGGACGCGCCCTCAATTATGTTTCCCTCGTGGGCGGACAGGGTAACCGCGTCACGCTCCGGGACGAGTTGACTGGCGCGGCTTTCGACGTGTCTCCGCGCCTGGTCATCAACGCGGCCGGCCCGTGGATTGACGCCGCCAACGGGACCCTCGGCCTGTCCACCCGTTTCATCGGCGGGACCAAAGGCTCGCACCTCGTGCTCAACCATCCCGAACTGCGGCAGGCTATCGGCGAGAATGAATTCTTCTTTGAAAATAAAGACGGGCGCATCGTTTTGATTTTTCCGTTGTTTGACAAAGTCCTAGTCGGCACATCCGACCTGCCCGCGGAAAACCCCGATGATGTGGTTTGCACCGAAGCCGAGGTGGATTATTTCCTCGGCATGATCGCTCGCGTCTTCCCCGATATCAAAGTGGGACACGAGCACATCGTCTTTCGTTTTTCGGGCGTCCGTCCGCTGGCGCATACCGGCTCGGCCAAGACTACCGGACAGATCACGCGCGACCATCACATTCCGGTGGTGGAGGGCGAGTGGACGGGACTCGGATTCCCGGTCTATTCGCTCGTCGGCGGCAAGTGGACATCCTTCCGCGCTTTTTCGGAGCAGGTAGCAGACAAAGTGCTGGCGTTCCTCGGGCGGGCGCGCCAGAAATCCACGCGCGACCTTTCCATCGGTGGCGGGCGCAATTATCCGCGCACACCCGAAGAGCAGAAACGCTATCTCGACGGTCTCGCTGCGTGGACGGGATTCTCTGCCGAGCGCGTGCAGTTGCTTTTCAATCGCTACGGCACGCGCGCCGAGACGGTGGCGCTGTTCCTCTCGAAGCAAGACGACCAGCCGCTTCGTTCATTGCCAGAATATTCGCGGCGCGAGATCGCCTTCCTCGCGCAGAACGAAAAGGTTGTTCACCTCGACGATCTCGTCCTGCGGCGCTCCATGCTGGCGATGCTTGGGCAGTTGACGCGCTCTGCCGTCGAGGAGTTGGCCCAGGTTGCAGGCGAATCGCTCGGCTGGGATGAGGCGCGGAAACAGGCCGAGGCGGCGCGTACGCTCGATTTAATGGCGACCCGCCACGAGGTCCGCTTGTGAGGCGGGACGAATAAATTCGTCACTACGTAGTGACGAATTTATTCGTCCCCCAAAGATGGTAGAATCCCCGTCCCATGAGGCTGAATGTCCCCACGCAATAAACTGAAAGTTGATCTCGTTATCCCTGTTTTCAACGAAGCGGGCATCGTCGCACAGACACACGCCCGCTTGCGCGCCGCGGTGGATCAACTTCTTTACGCGTTTACATTTATTTATGTGGATGACGGCTCCTCCGACGCGACCGCTGACGAGTTGTCCGCGCTGGCGAGGTCCGATCAGCGCGTGCGCGTGATTTCGCTCAGCCGCAATTTTGGGCACCAGGCCGCGCTGACCGCCGGGCTGGATGCCTCGCGCGGCGACGTGGTGATTTCGCTGGATGCCGATGGACAGCACCCGCCCGAAATGATCGGACAGATGCTCGACCTGTGCGCACAGGGTTATGACATTGTGCAGGCGCAGAGGGCGGAGGACGCGCAACTCGGTTCGTTCAAAAAATGGACCTCGGGACTGTTCTACCGACTCTTGAACATTATCTCCGGGACGCGCGTCCTGCCCGGCGCGGCGGACTTCCGCGCGCTTTCGCGCCGCGCCGTGGACGCGCTGAAATCCATGCCCGAATATCATCGCTTCCTGCGCGGCATGGTCTCGTGGATCGGCTTCAAGACCGCCATCCTGCCGTATCACCAGGAGGGACGCGTCGGCGGGACTTCCAAATATTCGCTCGGAAAAATGTTTCGCCTGGCGATGGACGCTCTCTTCTCGTTTTCGCTCGCGCCGTTGTACGTGGGCCTGAGTCTGGGCGGGATTTTGCTCCTGCTGGCGCTGGCGGAGATGATTTACGTGCTATCGTTTTGGGTCACGGGACAGACCTCCAACCTCGCGCCGGGTTGGAGTTCGCTGATGTTTGTGATCCTCATCATTGGGGGGATGCTGATGGTTCTGCTCGGATTTATCGGTGTGTACGTTGGTTATATTTTCCAGGAAGTGAAGCGCAGGCCGGTGTATCTCATCAAAGAAAAAACCGGCGGGGACAAGTAAATGTTGCGCCGTTTCTCTTTTTCCTCCCGGAGTGTTCCGGTGGTCTTTTTGGGCGTCACGCTGGCGGCGTACGGACTGTTTGCCGCGCAACAGGGCTATGCCTGGGATGACTGGGGCTTTGCCTGGGTGGGCCATTACATCGGGCGCGCGGGACTGGATGCGTATTTCGCCGTCGCGCGTCCGCTTTGGTCGAACCTGTTTGTAGCAACCACCTCCTTCATTGGCCCGAACCCGTTGGAATGGCAGGTCTTCGCGTTGGTCGCCCGCTGGCTGGCGGCGGTGACGCTTTGGTGGGTCTTGCGCCTGGCCTGGCCGCGCCATCCCCGTTTGGCGTTTGTGGCCGCGTTGTTGACGCTGGTTTATCCGGGCTTTAGCCAGCATTCCATTGCCATCGTTTACAGCCATTACTCGCTGACCTTCGCGCTGTTCTTCGTTTCGCTGGCGTTGGGACTGCTGTCCATGCGCGCTGGGCGTTTCTGGTGGCTGGCGCTTATCGGCGGGGTGACGCTTTCCGCCCTGCACCTGTTTTCGGTGGAATACTATTTTGGGCTGGAGTTGTTGCGTCCCGTTTTGATGTGGGTGGCGGCGGGCGAGACTTCGCGCGCCGGCTGGCCGTGTTTCTGGCGCGCCCTGCGCGCCTATCTTCCCTATGGCGCGCTGGTGATCGCGTACACCTTCTGGCGCGTCTTCTGGTTCCGTTCCCAATTGTATGCTGTGGAAGCGCTGGGACCGTCCGCGCAGCCGCTCCCGTCCCTGCTGTCCGACGCGGCGCGCTCGATCTGGACTGCCACGCTGGGCGCGTGGGGCAGCGCTTTCCAACTACCGCCGTTTGCAGACATGGGCGCGCGCCTCGCGTGGCTGTACGCGGCCGTCCTGCTGGCGTCGCTGGCGGGGCTGGCCTTCTTCGTGGCGCGCTTCCGTTCGGAAGCAGGATCCGCTGTCCCTGAGTCCGACCGCAGGCCGTTTGGGGAATGGTTCGGCGTGGGCGTCCTCGCCGTCCTGTTGGCGGGCATCCCTTTCCTCGCCGCAGGCCTGCAAGTCAAATTGATATTTCCATCCGACCGCTTCACCCAGCCGTTCGCGCTGGGCGCCTCCCTGTTGTTGGCCGCGGGGTTGGAACTCCTGCCGAAACTTTCGTGGCGCGCAGTGGGCGTGGGCGCGCTGGCCGCGCTGGCGATTGGGTTGCAAATCCAGAACGCGTTTGCCTTCCGCGAGGACTGGCGGGCGCAGGAAATGTATTTCTGGCAGTTGGCCTGGCGCGCGCCCGCTTTGCAGGCAGGCACGCTCATTGTTTCGGAGACCTCGCCCTTCCGTTTTACCGACGACGACGCGCTGACCTTTGCGACCAACTGGCTGTACGCGCCCGATTATCAACAGGGAGACATCCCTTACGGGCAGGTGTTTTTGTCCACGCGCCCTGGCCTGTTGAAAAACCCCGGCCAGCCCGTGGACTGGCTGTTACTTTCAACAAGTTTCCACTCCTCGCTCGACTCCATGATCCTGGTCCAGTTCGAGCCGCGCTCCTGCCTGCGGATTTTGCACCCGCTCTACGACGCCGACCTGCCGCTTGCGCCTCTTTCCGACGGGATGGCGGATTCGCTCGCCGAGCTGGGTTATCCGCTCCTGAGGCAGGGCGCGCGGGCCGCGCTTCCGCTTTCGAAGGTGGGACAGGTGATCTCCGCGCCCGACCAGCCCGCCCGTCCGCCTGAAGCCATCTTTGGGGCGGAACCTCCGCATCAATGGTGTTATTATTTCGAGAAGGCCGACCTGGCGCGCGCGGACGGCGATTGGGCCGAAGTGGCGCGTTTGGGCGATGAGGCTTTTTCTGCGCCGTATTATCCGAACAACCTGTCGGAATATTTGCCTTTTATCGAGGCCTATGCCCGCCTTGGACGCATGAAGGAGTCCCGTCAATTGACCCTGGAAACCGCGCACCAGATGCCCGCCCTTGCGCCCGCGTTGTGCGCGGCCTGGCAGAGAGCCTCTGCCAGCGCGTCGCTTTCCGAATCCGATCTCCTGCTGGCCGCGCAAATCCAGGCCGATCTCGATTATTGTCCTGTGGATGGCGAATGAGTAGATCCGAATCGTACTTCGTGACTTTTTTGCGCCACGGCGAATCGGTTGGCAACCAGGAAAATCGTTTTCAGGGACAGGCCGATTTTCCGCTGACCGACCAGGGACGCGAACAGGCGCGCGTCCTCGCCGAACATTGGCGAGCCGAGGGCGTGACCTTTGACCTGTGCCTCTCCAGCCCGCTTTTGCGCGCCAGGGAGACCGCGGAAATTGTGACCGCCGCGCTGAACGTCCCGCTGAAACCCGATCCGCTCTGGATGGAAATGGACAATGGCCGCATGGCGGGCCTGCGCGACGATGAGGTTGATTGGGATACGCCCAAATTCCTCACGCCCTACACCCGCTTCGGCGAGACGGGCGAGAGCCGCCTCGAGGTTTTCCTGCGTGCGGGACGCGGCATCCAGTCCATTTTGGACCGCAAACCTGGACGGTACCTGGTCGTCTCGCACGGCGGCATTTTGAATATGGCGATGTATTCCATTTTGAGCATCGCCCCGCAGGCGCATCACAACGGCCCGCGCTTTTTCTTCCGCAACACCACCTTCGCGGAGTTTGCCTACGACCCCGAGTGGCACAACTGGCGGCTGTTGCGGTTTGACAGATCACATTGGAGTTCCAGTGGTCAGTGATCGGTCATCAGTAATCAGTAATCAGTAATCAGTTGGCAGATCGCATGTCGCAAATCGTAAATCGTAAATCGCATCTCCGTATTTTTCATCCTTCATCCTTCATCTTTCATCTTTCATCTTTCATCTTTTATCCTTCATCCTTTCCCCATGCAACCAACCTCCCCCTCCTCTTCCCTCAACATCCTCGCCTTCGGCGCGGGTGCGATCGGAACGTATATCGGCGGCTCGCTCGCGTTGGCGGGAAATAATGTTGTCTTCGTGGAGCAACCCGCCGTGGCCGATGAACTTCGCCAGCGCGGACTCCGTCTCGACCTGACTATTGATGAAAGAAGAAAGCATGCCCTGAGCGGCGTCGAAGGGACGAAAGATGCGTTTCTCGTCCCCCCGTCTTCTTTCGTGGTCGCAGGTTCGCTCGAAGACGCGCTGAAATTCTGGCCGTTCGACATTGCCATCTTCGCGCTCAAATCTTTTGACACCGCCTCCGCGCTGGAGGGAATGAAACCCTTTGCCGAAAAACTTCCGCCCGTGCTGTGCCTGTCCAACGGCGTGGACAACGAACCTGCCATCGCCGCCGCGCTTCGCGAAGCATCCCCGTGGGACGGCGCGGACAAGGTCATCTACGGGACGGTCACCTCCGCCATCGGGCGCCGCGCCGCAGGCGACATCGTGTTGGAAAAACTGCGCGGCATCGGCATCGCGGACGGGCATCCACTGTCCGTCAAACTGGTGTCCGCTTTCAACGCGGCCATGCTCAACGCGGAACTCTTTCCCAACGCGCTCAGCATGAAATGGTCGAAGATGTTGACCAACCTGATCGCAAATCCCACCTCGGCCATCCTGGATATGACCGCCGCCAAAGTTTTTGCGAACAGGCGGCTCTACAAACTGGAAATCCAAATGCTGCGCGAATGCCTGGCCGTGATGCAGGCGCAGGATATCGCAGTGACCGACCTGCCCGGTACGCCCGTCCGCGCGCTGGCGTTCGCGACGCGGCTTCCGTTGTGGTTGTCGAAGCCGCTCCTCGGTCGCGCGGCGGGAAGCGGACGCGGCGCCAAAATGCCCTCCTTCCACATTGACCTGCACTCCGGCCGCGGCAAATCCGAAGTGGACTTTTTGCACGGCGCGGTCGTCCGCGCGGGGGAGAAGGCGGGAGTCGCGACGCCTGTCAATAAAGTTTTGACGGAGACCCTTTTAGCATTGACCACAGGACAAGTTCCACTGGAATCATTCGCCCATCAACCTCAAAAACTTCTGGACTTACTCGCTCGCTAATTACTAACCACCAACCACCAACCACCAATCACCAATCACCAATTACCAATTACCAATTATCTAATGCTCCTCAAAAACCGCCTGCCCGCTTTCGACGCGATCGTGCCTGTCTTTGCCGTAATCGCCTTCCTGGTTTACGGCTGGACGACTGTGATTTTTCTCTGGAAAATCCCCTCGTGGATCCAGTTCCTGATCCTGGGCGAGATCCTGGCGGTCTTCGCCTATTCCATGACGGCCGCGCTGTTGGAGAGCCTCGCCATCCTGTGCGTGTTGCTGGTCGTGTGCCTGATCCTGCCCGCCCGTTGGATGCGGGATGTCTTCGTCACGCGCGGGACGACCGCCGCAGTGTTCATGCTCGGCTCCATCATGCTTTACATGTACCGCTTCTCCGTGGTTGGCTATTCTTTTATTTCCAGTCTGCTCCCGTGGACTGTGGCGGGATTGGTCCTCACACTCCTGTTGACCTTTCTCTCCGCGCGCCTGCGCGGGGTTGTCCGCGCCGCCGCCTGGATCTCCGACCGCGTGACGGTGTTCCTGTTTTTGCTCATCCCGATTTCGCTGGTCTCCCTCGTCGTTGTGATTTATCGTAACCTCTTCTAATCTCATGTCAAAACTCAACCGACGCGATTTTCTCAAACTGACTGCCCTCGTATCCGCCAGCGCGGCCCTCGCGACGTTCCGTCCGCGCGGCCTGACCTTACAGGGGAAAAAGCCCAACTTCATTATCCTGCTGGCGGACACCATGTCGGCCTCCAACCTGTCCCTGTATGGATATGAACGGCGGACGACTCCCAACCTGGAACGGCTGGCGGAGCGCGCCCTCGTGTACCACTCCCACTACGCGGGCGGAAATTACACCACGCCCGGCACGGCCAGCATCCTGACCGGGACCTATCCCTGGACGCATCGCGCCGTGAACCTGGGCGGGCTGGTGCGCCGTTCCCTTGCCGACCAGAATATTTTCCACCTGCTTGGCGACGAATACCAGCGCGTGGGATTTTCCCAAAACCTGTGGGCCGACCTGTTCCTGCGCCAATTCGGCGCGGACCTCGACCAGCACATTCCATCGCCGACCTTTATTTACGGGCAGGAAAAGCCGCTCGTCAGCCACGCTTTTTTGAAGGACCAACTCGGCGCATATTACGCGTTGGATGATTTCCTGCTCTCGACGCATCACACCGTGAACCCGCTGTCCGGTTCGGCTTCGATGGGCTATCTCGGCCTCTTCTACGGACTCAGCCGCAAAGACCTCGGGACGGCGGACGAGGAACATCCGTACGGACTGCCGAGCAACGGCTACTACTTTTTTGAGAATCGCGCGGTCTACGACGGCGTCCGCCAAACGGTCCTGGACTTGCACCGTGAACGTCGTCCCTTTTTTGCGTATTTCCATCTCATGGCGCCGCATTCATCCTATCGTCCCACAAGGGAGTTTGTTGATTCGCTGGCGGAGATTGATTTCCCAACCAAGCAAATACACCCGCTGGGTGAACGCGTCAATCGCCGCACGCTGCTGGAGAATCGCAAGGATTACGACGAGTACGTCGCCAACGTGGACGCCGAGATGGGCAGGCTCTTTGACGCGCTGGAGCAGGCGGGCGTGTTGGAGGATAGTTACTTTATCGTCACCTCCGATCACGGCGAGATGTTCGAACGCGGCGTCTTCGGCCACGCCACGCCTTTGTTGTATGATCCCATCGTTCGAGTGCCCCTGCTCGTCTTTGCGCCGGGACAGTCCACGCGGACGGATATCCACGTGCCCACCAGCAACGCGGACATCCTGCCGACCCTGCTCTCCCTCGCAGGCCGGGACATCCCCGCCGGAGTGGAAGGCCGCCTCCTGCCCGGTCTGGGCGGCACGGAAGACTCCGCGCGCCCGGTCTTTTCGGTGGAAGCCAAGGAGGTTTCATCCTTCCTGCCGTTTTCGCGGGCCAGTATTTCGATGGTCAAAGGCGCGCAAAAATTGATTTACTACAAGGGCTACGAAAAATATCCCGAAGCCTTCGAACTCTACGATTTGCAGACCGATGCCCAGGAAAAACGTGACCTGTACCTTCGGCAGGACACGGCCACTGCCGCGCGCATGAAAGAGGAACTGCTCGATCATCTTGCAGCAGCGGAACGCTCTTTGCAGAAAAAATAAATGAAGCTTTGCAGCACCCCTAGGACGAAGTCCTTCGTAAAATAGCCCCGACGTTTGACGTCGGGGCGGGTCCCAGGCGTGGAAAACGCGCCTCAGACAGGACTCGCTTGAGAGGCGCGGCTTCTGCGATCAGCACATCGCGCGGGCTGTATAATGTGCCTCATGTCTCTCACAAAAGGCCTCGCAAAAAATCCATCTTACGCAATACGCAACACGCACCACGGAACACATATCGCCATGCCCTCTCCATTTCAACTCACCCCTTCCTCTCCCACCGTCCAACTCCACCTTCCCGATGGACGCGCCCTCACAGGTCCGCGCGGGGCGACGGTGGGGGCGTTCCTCCAAATCGTCAAGGATGATTTCGGCGCGCCCATCGTGGCCGCCATCGTCAACAACGAACTGCACGAGTTGACCTATCTCATCGAGACCGAGTCCCGCGTCCAGCCCGTCACCATGGACACCGCCGACGGGGCGCGTATCTACCGCCGTTCGCTGGTCTTCCTGCTGGAGATGGCCTTCGCCGATCTCTTCCCCAAAGGCAAATTGACGATTGACCATTCCATCTCGTCGGGCGGATATTTCTGCCAGGTGGCGGGACGCGGCCAACTGTCCCAGTCCGAACTCGATGCGCTCGTCCTCCACATGCGCGGACTCATCCAGGAAGGCCTGCCCTTCGAGCGCAAGGTAGTCCCGCTCAGAGAAGCGATGGATTATTTCAAAAAACTAAAATTTGACGACAAGGTGCGCCTGCTCGCGCATCGCCAGAAGCCCTACCTCACGCTCTACAGCCTCAAAGGCCGCATGGACTACCTGCACGGCTACATGGTTCCGTCCACGGGCTACCTGCGTTGGTTCGAATTGTCCCTCGTCAACGGCGGTTTTACGCTCCACTTCCCGCGCCGCCACGCGCCCACCTCCCTCGAGCCGATGGGCGACTATCCCAAATTGCTGGCCGCATTTCGTCAATATGGCGATTGGCTGGCGCGCCTCGGCATTGACAACGTCGGCGCGCTGGACGACGCCATCGAAGGCGGCCGCGCCGACGAGATCGTGCTGGTTTCCGAAGCCCTGCACGAAGGCTTCATCTCGCAGATCGCGCGCCAGGTTGCGGAGCGCGGCGCGGAGATCGTGCTCATCGCCGGGCCGTCCTCCTCGGGCAAGACCACCTTCTCGCGCCGCCTCAGCGTTCAACTGCTGGCGCACGGCCTCTCGCCCTATCCGCTCGAACTCGACCACTATTTCGTCGCCCGCGATGCGACTCCCCTCGGCCCGGATGGCAAGCCAGATTACGAAGCCATCGAAGCCCTCGACCTGCCCCTGCTCGCCGAGCACCTCGACCAGCTCGTCAGCGGGAAGACGGTCCATTTGCCGCGCTACAATTTCAAGTCAGGATTGAGCGAAGCGGGGGACATCGTCCGACTCCACAAGGGACAGATCCTGATCCTCGAGGGCATCCACGGACTCAACCCTCGCCTCATTCCCGGACCCCTGGCGGGCCGCGCGTTTCGAACCTACGTCTCCGCCCTGACGCAGGTCAACTTGGATCGCCACAACCGCGTCTCCACCACCGACACGCGCCTGATCCGCCGCATCGTGCGCGACGCGCGCGAGCGCGGCTACTCCGCCGCGCAGACGATCTCGCGCTGGGAGGCGGTGCGCCGCGGCGAGAAGCGATATATTTTCCCGTACCAGGAAAACTGTGACGTGATGTTCAACTCCGCGCTGGTGTATGAATTGTCCGCGCTCAAGCCGCTGGCCGAGCCGTTGCTGAGACAAGTCCCCTACGGCGTACCCGAATTCATCGAAGCCAAGCGACTGCTGGCCTTCCTCGAATGGTTCCTGCCGATTGACGCGAGCCTGATCCCCGCCAATTCCATCGTCCGCGAGTTTTTGGGAGGTTCGAGTTTGAAGGCGTTCAAGGTGTGGAAGAGGTGAACTAAATTCAGAACCCAGGTTTTTCCGAAAAACCTGGGTTCTGGTGCTCATGCTTCCTGTCGGCTGAGCTTGTCGCTGGTAAGACGATTCAAGCTGATGCCTGCTTCCGCCGCCTCCATCGTCAAGCGGCGATGTAATTCCGGCGGAATCCTCACCATGAATTTTCCGCTGTATTGCCTGACGGCGATTGGTTCAGGAATCTCCTCCCCGTTTGCTTTCAAATCCGCAACAACATCTGCAACCGTTTTGCGGATTCCGTGCAGAGCATCTTCGGGGGTTGGTTCCAGCCAACTTAAACTCGGAAATTCGGCGCATAAGCCGATGTATTCGTTGTCTTCCTCCGACCAGATCACACGGTAAGAATAGCGGTCATTCTTGAGCATGGCTTTGCGTCTCCAGTCGCTCGATGGCTTTCAAAACCCGTCTCACTTGATAGGTTTTCGCCGTTCTTTAACTTGTTTATATTCGATAGGTAGAGAAAAGCGTTCCCTTAACTTACGCAAATACTCTGCCCCTGCTTTATCCAATGCTGTTTCACCAACAACAATCAAGCTGGTTGCCTCTTTAGTCCCAGGCCAAAAAGCATATTCAAGTAGTTGTCCGATAGCTTGGCGAAGGCAAGCACGCGGTGAGTGTGATATTTTGATTTCGTAGAACCAATATTCATTTTTCTGATGGACTACTACATCAATGCTGGTACCTATTCCGCTCTGTAGCTCGTCTCCTACATTTTCAGCGCCATAATCTTCTGCCAATTGGCGATGAAGTACTTCCTGTAGAATGTTGTGTCGAAGGTTAATATCAAGTTCTCTCTGAACTTGAGATACTATAGCGGATACTTTCTTAACTGTACTCCCTGGGCGGAACTCGAATGGAGCAACTGTTACAGTCGAAGTTGGCTGCAATCTGCCGCGACTCTCAATATATTTGTACAGTGGTAGAAGTCTATCAAAGTCATTGAGAAGAAGTTCGTAATCTAGTTGGTCAAGAGGCTGTCGGTTGCCGAGAAAGATAAAGACATTTTTAGTTACAAGTTCATGGGGTATGGATGCTGGCATGTAATCGGAGCTTTTTTGCCCTGCCCTCGGATAATGATAATGCCACATCCGCATATCTGAGTATTTCTCCGAATACAACTCCATGAAATCGTTGAAAAATTTTACTTTGGGAACAAGCGGATCAATTTTTGGAAGTGTCTTATTGGTTTTAAACGAGAAAGCAACCCCATATCTAATCTTATCTATACCATCCAAATGCTCAATACCTATGTTAAATTGTAGTTCCTTCCGCCCGCCAAGATGAAAAGCCCACTTATCAAAGGTTGTCAATGAAGTAAAAATAGTTTGCGCCGGTAAGCGTTTCAGCCCTTTTATGTCTTTACGAAATTCTTGGAGCATCCCTATTGGGTGCGTCTTGGCTCGCAAATTAACTTCGGAGATTATCGAGTGTAGGTCTTTGCTTGTCATGGTATTTTCCTAATCAAAACAACTACCAAAGTCAACATTGTCCCCATCGCCCTGCACGCAAAATTGACCCAGTCATTCGTCAGCCCCGCACCGCCCTTGCTCTGTCATTACTTTGACAGAGGCAAATAAACGATCTGGCCTTCCAATTCACCGAGTTGGCAAGTTTCGGCGATGAAGAGAATATCGTCAATGGCGATTCCCAGCGGGACTTTGCGACTGACTTCGATAATGCCAGGCATATACTTTCCAGCGTTGATCCGTTCGTAAGCATATTTTGTCATGGTTGCCGCGTCATGGGTAAGGAGAACACGATTTTCCTTTGCCGCCCATTCCAGGATGATGGGATCGTCTGTGGCGGTAAGCCCAACATCCTGGACGCGCACGAGATCGAGATTGGGCTTGCCGCGCAATAAGCCCCGAAGGATGGCGCTGTTGAAATTTTCATCGGCGGCCAAAAGGAGCATGTTACTGTACCCCGCTTTTTCGCCTTGCCAATAAACGTTCTCGGATTCCCGTTGCGTCGAATCTTGTTTCATTCTGCCTGCGGACTTCTTCGGCAAATTTTTCGCGGCGCTTGAGATACGCCTCCACGCTCCCTTTCTGATGTAAGTAATAACTAATGACCGAGTATATGTCCGCCAGCGACACGGTCGGATACTGATATGCGATTTCTTCGGCGGTTGCGCCTTCTTTGAACGCGGCAACGATGGTATCAAGCGTGACGCGTGTATTGCCGACGCGTATTACGCCATCGTTGTCCGTACTCAGGGGGATGATCTCGGTCATTTCAGCAGTTGCCATGTATCACCTGTCTTTCTTTTGGCAATTATAGCACGCCGACCAAAGCGATGACCGCCCCCATCGCCCCGCACGCAAAATTGACCCAGTCATTTGTCAGCCACTTCCAGCCGCGCAGGTGGACCGTCTCTGTGCCGCAGGTGTGGAGGGGATGACGCTCGGTCTCCTTATGGTCCTTGGGGCAAAAGTAAATCGCCTGCACGGTCGCACCGAGGATGGAGTCGAAGAGGGAGCCTGCCAGACCGGAGGCAGTGATCAGTAACCAGTAATCAGTAATCAGTGACCAGTGTTCAGTGGGGAGGAGGACAGCGAGGAGGGCAATGAGGGCGGAACCTGCGAGGGCGGCGAGGGTGCCGACGAGGGAGATGCCGCCTGAGGTGCCTTTCTCCACTTGCTTCGATAAATTGTTAATCATGCGCGGCGGATGGGGACTCAGCACGCCAAGTTCCGTTGCCCACGTGTCCGCGTTGACGGCGGCCAGCGCGGCCGCGAATCCCAGCCAGGGCCAGAGGGCCGCGGGAAATAATCCATGCAGGAGGGTGAAGAGCGCCGCGATCCCGCCGTTGCCGAAAACCTGTCCCGCGTCGCGCTCGTGACCTTTGGAGTACTGTTCATCCAGTCCCTGCTTGCGTTTTTTGAAGGCGCGGCTCAACGCGGAGGAAGTGATGAAAAAGGTGAGGAGCAAAACCGCCCACTGCCATCCGCCCACGCCGAAGATGATCGTACCGACCAAAGCGGCGGCGAATGCCCCGCTGCGGTTCAGGCTATGGACGCGGTAGGCGAGAAAGGCGATGATGATGGCGAGGAGGAAACCGTAGAGAAGCTGCATTCGATTTCAGATTTTTGGTTGACGATTTACGATTGTTGCTCAGAGTTACCAAAGTCCTGAGCGGAGGGTCGAGTAGCCCTTGCTTTTCGGGCATACCGAGACCCGCAGTCGAAGGACGGGATTACCAAAGCAACAGTTGTACTCTGGTGACCTGCCCTTCGACTTCGGGACGGACAAGCACCGCCCTCCGCTCAGGGC
The DNA here is from genome assembly GCA_964371065.1 of uncultured Anaerolineaceae bacterium. Lineage (GTDB taxonomy): Bacteria > Chloroflexota > Anaerolineae > Anaerolineales > Villigracilaceae > Denitrolinea. The sequence continues at coordinate 49,430 of CAYJLS010000003.1, forward strand.
AGTGTTTAGGGTGATTAGATGGGCGTGGTGACAATGAACAACACCGCCAGCAAAAACATCAGACTAGTCAACGTGCTGGATGCCCACACAACCACCGCCAGCGGTTGTTGTTTCTCTTCACGATAGAAGCCCAAGCCTGCGAAGAATCCCGCCACGAAGAGGGACGCGCTCAACAGGGGGAGTAGGATCAATCGCACGGAGGGGACCGGCTCCAGCGGCGCGCCTAACGGGTCGAAGCCAAGCGTCACGTGGCTGACCGAGGGGATGAGAAAGGATACCCACGCTACGAGGCCGAGGTTGAGAAGCAGTCCGCTGATCCACAAGAAGCGCGCGGTGAGATTCTCCCAGGCGCGCGCCAACAGGAAAGATGGGTATTGCGAAACCGGTTCAGCGGGGAGCAGGCTTCCCAGTTCGGTGGCGCGGCGGAAGGTGGCGAGGAACGCGGCCGCGTTTTCGGGCGAGATGGCGTACATCCGTTTGGCGGTTGCCACCACCAGCAAATCCTTCGTCCCCGCGGCGATGAACTCGACCGCGCCGAGGTCCGGGTGGCGCGTCAAGCCCAATAGTCCGCCGGGCAGGCTAAAGGTCGGAGGGCGAAGCGGGGAGGTCAGGTCGGCCGCGGGGCGGATCCACTCGATGTCTGTCAGCGGGATGTCCTCCACGCGCAGTCCCCAGTAAAAGGCGAGGCTGTCGCGGTCGAGCATGTAGTCGGCGCGCAGGAGCGAGAAGGCGCGGTAACTGAAAAAGGGGAGGGGCGGAAGCGTGGCGAGGATGACGAGCAGGTAGAGCACGATGGTCGGGCCGACGGGCGCGCGGGTGAGATTCCAAAACGCCCACACAGCCGCGGTCGCGAGCGCGACAACGATCACGCCATGCACGAGCAGGCCGCGCCGACGGGAGGGAGGGAAGGAGCCGGTGTTCATGCTTTGCACCCCTGATGAACCGGGACTGTCGGGTTGGGAGAAAAAACAGGAATTTGTATTTGTTTCATCAAATAGAATCAGGCCGCGACAGGCATGCGCTGGCGATGAGATGGTTTGGAAGGTGATGTCACAAGTTCGTACGGTTGTACCAATACCTCGGCGGGAATTCCCAGCCCTTCGTGCAGGCGTTGGATCATGGACAAAGTCAATGGTCGCTTGCGATTCAGGATTTCAGACACGCGGGCGCGACTGCCAATATATTGTTCCAGGTCTGCGCGGGTGAGTCCGCGGGCTTCCATATAGTGAAGGATTGCTTCGATTGGGTCAGGCAGGGGAATGGGATAATGTTCGTCTTCGTATGCCTCGACGAGAGCGCCAATAACTTCCAACCGATCAGCATCGGGCGTCCCAGGTTCCGCATGGAATAACCGCTCGATTTCTTTGAGCGCGGTTTCGTATTCTTTTTCGGTTTTAATGGGTTTGAATTGCGGTTTCATGACGCAATTCTACCATCTCAGGCGGGCGACTGAAGTCACCACTACAATTGCAAAGCCGACCTTCGTCGGCTGGGGACAAGTCCACGATGGTGGACTTCGCAATGGTTGGTGCGATTTCAATCGCCCGATTTCAACTTCTCTATAATTTCCCCGAATTTCACATTTAAGCTTTCCCCCGCCTTGCGCGATTTGACTTCCACCATTCCTTCTTTCAATCCGCGCTCTCCCACCATTACGCGGACCGGACAGCCGATCAGATCCGCGTCGTTGAATTTGACGCCGGCGCGCTCGTCGCGGTCATCGAACAAAACCGAAATACCCGCGCTTTGCAGGTTGACGTAGGTTTCCTCGGCCGCAGCGCGCGTGTCCATCGTCTTACCGGGGACGTGCATGAGATACACGTCAAACGGCGCGGTGGGGGTGGGGAGGGTCAGTCCCTTGTCATCGTGATGGGTTTCGGCGAGGGCGAGCAGGATATTCTCGAAGAAAAACTTCCTGCGCGTAGCCAGGATGTCACAGGCGAGGATGGAAAGCGGATTGCCGCAATGTGCGCACGCGTCCCCTGCTTTGACGAGCGCCAGATCGGTGACGATTTCGGCCTGATAGTCGCGTCCGCAGTTGACGTTGAGCAGGTGATAGCCAGCTTCGTTTGCGCCCGCCACCAGGTTGGGCGAGTACGGGATGAGATCGTCCACGATGATGAGCGCGTCCGTCAACCCGACGGGGGAGGCGTAGCCCGCGGCCGCGCCTGCGTTTTCGATTTCCTCGGCGGTGGCGACACGGACATTCCCCATCTGTCCCTTCAATTTAGATTCGCTCAGTTGCATGTCGCCGCGCACCACGACGAAAATGAATTTGCCGTCCGAAGGCCGCGTGTACATCAGGGCCTTGGCGGTTTTTTCCTTTGGCAGATTGAGAAAGTTTGTCAGCGACTCGATGGTGTGACAGTCGGGAGTCGACACTTTTTCGAGCGGTTGCGGTTCTTCAGCGGGTAATGCAGATTTGGCGAAGTACGCCTGCTCGAGCCGCGCGGTGTATTTGCACGCAGAACAATGAATGACTTCGGTTGAACCTGGGGAAATGGGAAAGAAGGTTTCGTTTGTGTTGGAGAGGGTGGGCAAGGAAAGATGAAAGAGGAAAGAAGACGCGTTGGATGTGGCGAGCGCGCGCAGGCGGTTGATGGCAGATTCCCCAAGCGGCGTCAGTTCGTTCTCGCGTGTTACGTATCCCGCGCGGACGAGGAAGGCGAATCCTTCCGTCCGCGCATTATTCGGGGCATCGCGCTGGGTTTGGATGTGGAGGTCTGTATATTTCATGGGAATAAGGAACCCCTCGGTTGGCAAAGCATCCCTTCCAGGAGGACGCTTCGCCAACCGAGGGGCAGGGGGGAAGGGCAATTACACAGCGCCCTTTTTCTTTTTGACAATCGTAGAGGTTGTCGCGGGGGATTCCGCTTTTGGCACGGATGTGACCGCGGGTATCACCACTGCCGTCGCTGCAATGGATTCGGCCTGGGCCGCCTCCGCAGGCGTGGACTCGGGAGCAGGCTCGATGTCCAGTTCGACGCGCTCCTCCATGCGGATCTGTCCGCGCAGGAAGGCGCCCTCTTCGGTCACGAAGGCGGTCGTCACCACGTCACCCCACACGCGGCCGCTGGCGCGGATCTCCAGTTTTTGGGTGGTGATATTTCCGCGCACCGCGCCCGCCACGATGACCGCGTTGGCGCGGATGTTCTCGCAGGTGACGCGTCCGGTCTCGCCGACGACCAACATGCCGCGCAGGGCGATCTCGCCCTCGAACGCGCCTTCGATGCGGACACCGCCCGCGCCGTTGATGGAGCCGTGCCAGATCACGCCCGAGCCAAGCACGGACGTGATGCGCTCAACCGCCTGGATGGGTTGGGTGGATTCGGTGGGGGTGGTGTTGCGTTTGAACATAATTTATGCTGGTTGAATGATCCCGCGCTCGTCGAGAAATTCAACAGGTTCTTTGTTTTTGCCGTGTTCCCACATCAGCGAGAAAAACCAGATACTGCTTTCACCGATCCAGAAATCGGCGGGGGTGAATTGCATATTTGAATCGAGGGGTTTCTCATTGTTTCCTGGTGTGTATTCCGCCTGCCAACCCAGAAATTCGCCTTTCCAATATATTCCAGCCGCGTGGAGTGTGTTTGCAAATGCCTTTACTTCCTGTATATCAGGAATCACCACTGGCAGGATGGGAGAGTAGTTATCGCGCGGGGTAATTTTTACTTTAGCCGTTAACATGCTTGCTCTTTTCACTTTCCCACGCCTCTAAAAGGAAGGCATGGTTATCCTCGATAATCCGTTTGATGTCGCTTAATTCGAATGATTTGAATCTGCCTGCTCGCGCTTCTCGGATGGGAGTGAGCCAAAATTTGGCCTCTTTGCCTTCCTTGCCAACATGAACATGGGGAGGCTCGTTTACATCGGCTTCGTAAAACCAGAATTTGTATCCGTTGATACGCAGGACGACAGGCATGGCCTTTATTTTACCGTTAAAACAAAAACGGGGCGGACGCGACAAAAAAGGGGCGGACACGCAGGTCCGCCCCTACTGAAAACTGATCACTGATCACTGATGACTGATTACTTGCCCGCCACCGCCCACTTCACTTCCCCAAACAATCCCAGCGGAAGCATCGGCGTGCCGTGATGTGCCTTCGACTCGACCGGCCATTGCAGGCGTTCGCCGCGCTGCAATCGGTCGTGCGAGATGCCGGCGTAGATGGGCGTCAGCGCGGCGATCTCGTCCATGATTTGCGCGGTGCTGGCGTAGTTCCAGCCAGAGGCGAGGCGACTGCCCAAGTCGGCGATGATCTGCCAGTCGGGGTGCGAATCGCCAATCGGCTCGATGGCCTGTCGCACCATCTGCACGCGGCGCTCGGTGCTGGTGAACGTGCCCGTCTTTTCGGCAAAACTCACGCCAGGCAAAATCACGTCCGCGTAGCGGCTGGTCTCCGAGGCGGCCATTTCCTGCACGACGACAAATTCGCAGGCTTCGAGTTGCTTGCGGATTTCCGCGGCTTCGGGCGATGTGTTCAGAATATCTTCGCCGACGACGTACAGCGCGCGGACGTTTTTTACCATCTCGGACGCGTCCATCCCCGCCTCGGCTCGCAACTCGCGACCCCAGGCCTGCTCGAATTTTCCCCGCGCGTTCGCGTCGCTGACGGGTTGGTAGCCCGGCAGAAAGTCTGGCTCACAGCCCATATCGCTCGCGCCCTGTGAGTTGTTCTGCGCGCGCAGTGGATTGACGCCTCCGCCCGCCTGTCCAAGATTGCCGAGCAGGAGTTGCAGGTTGGCGAGCGCGCGCGTCGCTTCGGGGGTGGAAACGCCGATTCCCCACAGAACAGCCGTCGGGTGGTTCGAGGCGAGAATCTCAGCCGCCGCGAAAAGTTGATCGGCGGGGACTCCCGTCAGGTCCGCGACGCGCTTCGGCGTGTACCCGTCAATGATCGCTTTGGCCTCGCGGAATCCTTTTGGATATTTCTTGATCGAAGCCGCGTCCTCCCAACCTTTTTCGAGGATGATGTTCATCAACCCATTGACCAGTGCGGCCTCGGTGCCTGGTTTGTGACGGAGCGATAGCGCCGCGTATTCCTCGATGTTGATGAAGTCGGGGCTGGCGACCACCATCTTGATATGTCGCCGTAAAATATTCTGGCGGATGCGCGCACCCAGGACGGGATGCGCCTCGGTGAGATTCGAGCCGATGACGAAGAAGGCTTTGGCGTTCGCGGCGATGTCGTCGAGCGAGTTGGTCATGGCGGGCAGGCCAAGCGACTCGAGCAGGCCATGCACTTCGCTGTGATAATAAAGGTTGGAGGCTGAATCAATGTTGTTCGTGTCCAGCGCCTGGCGCGCCAGTTTATTGAGCAGGTAGCTCTCCTCGTTGAGCAGGCGACCCGAAGCCAGCACGCCAAGCTTCGCGCCGTCTTCCTCGCGGACTTGCTTGAACCTGCGCGCCGCGATGTCGAGCGCGGTATCCCAATCCACTTCCACGAATTTGCCGCGGCCTGCGGCGGGACGTGACTCGCCTTTCAGTAAATATTCGCGGACGCGCGGTTTGGTGTGGCGCTGCGGGTGATGGATAAACTCGTAGCCGTAACGTCCCTTGACGCACAGATGCAAACCGTTGACCGATCCGCCATTTGCTTCGTGGTTGGATGTAACGCGGATTACTTTTCCATCTTTGACATTTAGATCAAACTGACAACCGATCCCGCAGTACGTGCAGGTTGTCCGCACAAGGCGATCGGCGCGGCCCGCGGTGACCGACATCTTATTGTCGAGCGCGCCCGTTGGACAGTAGACCACGCACGCGCCACACGATTCACAACGGGAGGCCAGCATGGTCGAGTCGTCGCCCGCCGCGATGCGCGCATGGTAGCCGCGATAGGATTGCGACCAGACGAAGCGTCCCTGCACCTCGGCGCAGGCGCGCACACAACGGTTGCACTGGATACATTTGTTTCGATCCACCCACACGAAGGGGTTGGGATCGCTGTCCATCAGGTAGCGCGGGTGCTTCGCCATTGCGGACGGGATGTCCACATCGTATTCCTTCGCGAAGCGGATCAACTCGTTGTCCTCGTCAATCCCGAATTTCCCGTCCACCTGTTTGTAGCCCGCGTCGTAATAATTGGAGAGCAACATCCGCAGGACGGCGCGTCGGTAACGGATAACCGTTGGGGAGGCGGTCAGGACGCGTAAGTCAGGGCTGACGGGCAAGTTGCAGGAAGTCATTGGCAGGCGCGAGCCTTTCACTTCCACCACGCACATGCGGCAACCGCCAAACGGGCTGAGGTCCTTGTGGTAGCACAAGGTGGGGATATGGATGCCAACGGAGGCTGCCGCTTGCAGGATGGTGGTGCCCTCTTTGACGTCGAGGACGGTGTCGTTGATTTTCAGGTTGATCATTGCTTGACTCCTTATCCTGCGCGGCTAGACCGCCACCGCTTCACGCGGGACGTTGAGTTGGGTCGCCGTTATTTGGCAGACGCCCGCGCGGCAGAAACCATCGCGGATGTGTTCTTCCACCTCGGCGCGGAAGTGTTTGAGGATGTCGCGCACCGCCACCGAGGCGGTCTGACCCAGGCCGCAGTTGGAGAGCAGTTCCATATCCAGGCCGAGCGACTGCACTTCCGCGAGACTCTCGAATGTCCCTTTGCCGATGGAGATATCGTGCATGATCTCGTACAGGCGATGCGTGCCTGTACGACACGGGACGCACTTGGCGCAACACTCGAAGTGGAAGAAATTGAGGAGTACTTTGGCGAGGTCCACCACGCAGGTGTGCTCGTCGCAAATCAGCAACGCGCCCGAGCCGAGCGAGACTCCCGCTTTGCGCCACGACTCAAAGTCCAACGGCGTATCCTGCATGTGCGCGGGGACGATGGAACCGCTCGATCCGCCCGTCTGCACCAGTTTGAGTTTCGCGCCCTTCTTCATGCCCTGCCCGTAAATATCAATCACTTCGCGCAGGGTGATGCCGAGCGGGACCTCGATCACACCCGTAAAGTTGACGTTCCCCATGATGGTGTAAACCTTCGTCCCGCGGCTTTTCTCGGTGCCGAACTGGTGGTACCATTCGCCGCCGTTGCGGACGATGTGCGGGACGTTGGCGAGCGTCTCCACGTTGTTGACCGCCGTCGGTTTGCCCCACACGCCGTAGGTCGGCGGGTAGGGCGGGCGGGCGCGCGGCTGTCCGCGTTTGCCTTCGATGGATTCGATCAGCGCAGTTTCCTCGCCGCAGATATAAGCGCCCGCGCCAGCATGTAAGTGAACATGGAAGTTGAAATCTTTCCCAAGAATATTATCTCCAAGCAGGCCGCGTTCCGTGGCTAGCTTGATCGCATTTTCCAATCGTTTGTAGCCAAGTTTGTATTCGCCGCGGATGTAAATGTACCCGCCCGTTGCGCCAGTCGCGTACGCGGCAATCGTCATGGCTTCGATAATGCTGAACGGATCGCCTTCGATCACCATGCGATCCTTGAACGTCCCAGGTTCGCTCTCGTCCGCGTTGCAAATAATATATTTTGGACTGCCCTGCGCGGCGCGCACAAATTCCCATTTGCGTCCCGTCGGGAAGCCTGCGCCGCCGCGTCCCTGCAAACCAGACTTATCCACCTCCGCGATGACCTGTTGTGGCGTCATCTCGAACAGGGCTTTGCCCAATGCGAGATAGCCGTCGTAGAGCAGGTAATCATCCAGGCTTTCAGGATCCACCAGTCCAACGCGTCCGAGCACGACGCGTTGTTGCACGGGCAGGGCGCCCGAGCGGGCGCGCAGCCAGGCAATCTCGCCGACGGGTTCGTGCATCCGCCCGACGAGGCTTTTGACGATATGTCCCTGAATCAAATGCTCCTCGACCAGCACCCGCACATCGTCCGCGCTGACGGGGCCGTAGACCACACCCTCCGGGTAGATCATCACCAGCGGCAGGTCGTCCCGTTCTGCGAGGTCGCTGATCGTGCTGACCTTGATCTCGTCAAGCAGACCGTGACTGCGGATCTCCGCCTGCAAAGCGCGGAAGACTTCCTCTGAGCCGCGCGCCAGGCTGACGGGATCGTTGGAAACCAAAACCAAAGCGCGGGTGGTCTTCATGCTTCACCTCCCCGGTATTTCGCCAGGATGACAGGCACGCGTTCGGGGGTGACGTTGCCGTAAATTTCATCGTCCACGAGGAAGACCGGCCCGACACTGCACACGCCGACGCAACTGGTGGTCAACAGCGTCCACTCGTTATCCTCGGTTGTTTCCCCCACTTGAATGCCGAGATGGTTTTGAATCGCCTCGATCACTTCGCGCGCTCCCACCACGTGACACGGCGCACTCTCGCAAAAGCGGATGACGTGCCTGCCCAGCGGCTTGAGTGAGAACATGCTGTAGAAACTGGCCGTGGCGTACAGGTGGCTGTCGGCGAGGAACAGTCCCTCTTCGGGCGCATTGATCAGGCGGCGAATTCTTCCCAACGATTCAACGGGGATGTAGCCGAACGCCTCGTTGATCTCACTGAGGATCGGGATCACGCTGGCGCGTTGCGTGCCCTGGTGTTCCACCGCCCGCCGCACAACTTCATCCAGTTCCGTCTCTGTGTAGGTTTGATTCATGGCTTGCTCCTCAAATATTCTCGACAACGTATTCCTGCACGACGAGGCCTTTTTCGATGTGTTCTTTGAAGATGCGCTGGACGACCGCGGGCGTCACCTTTCCGTACGTCACCTGTGGACGATCCGCCTCGATGACCTGGACGATGGGTTCCAGCGCGCACAGGCCGATGCACCCGATCTTCTTCAACTGGACTCCGCTCGCTTCTTTCTTGACGATGAGCCGTTTCGCCGCTTCGAACGTTTCTGCCGCCCCGACGGCGATTCCGCAACTCCCCAAACTGACGCGGACCTGGAACTTGTTTTGCTTTGCGTTTTCGCGTTCCCGCTGGAGCGCCTCGGCTTTGGCTTTCTCCAGGTCTTCCATCGAACGGATGCGATTCATAAAACACCTCTCATTCGGTACACGGATTACACGGACCGCTTCGCGCACGGATGAACACGGATTTTTTTTAATTGCCTTTTCCGTGTAGATCCGTGAAATCTGTGCCATCCGTGTACAAACGGCTTAATCATTGCGATTTTCTACCTCGACATGCTGCGCGTCGGTCTCCACCACGATGCACGGCAGGATCTCGACCACGCCAGACACAGGCTGAATATCGGACAGGATGATGTCGTGGATCTCCTCCAGGTTTTTTCCTTGCAGGGTTAGCACGGCGTCATAGCGCCCATACACCATGTAGGAGTCCGTCACCGATTTCAGGCGGTTTAATTGGTGATAGGTGTCCCTGCTTTCGAGGGAGGCGAATTTGATGAGAACCAGCGCCTTCATTGTTTTTCTCGCGGTCGGTAGTGCGTCGCACCCAACTCTGGCGATAAATCCGCTAAACGGGATGGGATTTCGCTTGAACCAATCACGTTAAACCTGGTGCGACGCACTCGCGGTGAGTCGTTACATTTTATTTACAATACTTCGGGTGTTCTGTCATTGGATTGCCGCTGATTTTTCCCGCCGATTCGGGTAAGCAAAACGACCGCCATTGTGGACGGTCGTCTGCGCGTTTGTGGAGAGAGGAGAGTTAACTTTTGTGGAAGGCGCAAATTTCCAAAATTCCTGTATACTGGGGAACAGTTTGCCCAATCTTGTAAAACAGGGATTTTCGAAAAAAACCGGGAGGATGAGATGAAACAGGAACCGAATATCAGTTGCTCAATCGGATTGACAAACACATGATTACTCTTACCTTTGCAGGCGATGAAGCGGGTGACGTCAGTTTGAATTTTGAAAAGGGTGCGTCGCGGTACTTTGTGCCTGCCTTTATTGCCACCCAATCACCCGATTCTTTGCGGCAAACGCTGGCAGATTTGCGCCATACGCTTGGTTTGCGCGAAACGCATGAATTCAAATTCCATAAGATGGCGTCTGCTGAAATTCGCAACCAGGTATTCTCGACGCTTGCGCGTGTAGATTTTGAGGCATGGGCGCTGATTGTTGACAAAACCAGACTGCCAAAAATTTTCGAGACTACACAGGGTATTGAAATTTACACGCATTTCATCACCGAATTGCTTGGTGTAATACCGTCCGACTTGCAGAAAGACGCAACGTTGATCCTGGATGAATTCGGCTCAACACCCGACCTGCGTACAGAATTACGCCGCGCCATGATCAAACGCCACATGCCGAGATTGTTCAAGCGGGTGATCGTCCGCAGTTCACACAAGGAATCGCTGATCTAGGTGGCAGACCTCGTGGCGGGCGCGATCATGCGTAGGGACTCGCGAAACGATTCAGAAGCGTTCAATTTGATTTCAAGGAAGGTCAAACGTTTGGAGTTATACCGCCCCTATTAAAATAACCCGCCTCGCTAGCCCTTATCCTTCAACAGAAGGGGGCAGGCGGCCATACGGCCACTTTTCGCGAGACAGGATGAGCGATCGAAACGCTTTTTACCATTGGAGTTCATCCGCCGGCAAATTTATTATACCTGCAAAACCGATGATTTCAAGACCGAAAAAAACGCCCTTTCAGGCGCTTTCCCGATAGCCACCGTCACCACCCTCTTTTCGTGGTGACGGTTTTCCTTTTTCAACAGTCACTAATCTTTCTCTGGCTTCTCCCCATCCAGCGAAGTCAGTCCCGTTCGCAAGGCGTACAAAGTCGCCTGGACGCGGTTCGCCAGTTGCAATTTTCCCAAAATGTTGCTCACGTGTGTGCGGACGGTAGCGTCGCGCACAACCAGCCTTAGCGCAATTTCCTTATTCTCCACGCCCTGCGCCAGCAATTGGAGGATCTCCAACTCCCGCTCCGTCAGCGGGGACGGGGTCAGCGGCTCTTGCGCGGGACGGTTCAACTCCTGGATGACCTTGCGCGCAATCGTTGGGTGGATGGACAGTTCGCCGCGGTACACCTGTCGGATCATGCGGATCAGGTCTTCGGGGTCCGAGTCCTTGAGCAGGTAGCCGAGCGCGCCCGCCTTGATGGACGGGAAGACTTTATCGTCCGCCGCGAAACTGGTCATTACCAGAATCCGCGCGCTGGGATGCGAGGCGGTGATCTTTTCGATGGCCTCGATGCCACCCATCTCGGGCATGACGAGGTCCATCAGGATCACATCGGGTTGGAGGGATTCCACTTTTTCGAGCGCGTCCTTGCCGTTCACCGCCTCGCCGACTACCTGGATATCCTCCTCTTCGCCCAGCAGGGATTTGATTCCCCGCCGCACAACGGGATGGTCGTCCACGATCATGACTCGGATTGGGTTGCTCATGGTTCAACTCCTGATTGTTTTCGTCATTGCGAGGGCGTACCCGCCCGAAGCAATCTCCTCGCCTACGCGGGATTGCTTCGCCGCTCGTCCTTCGACTTCGCTACACTCCGCTCAGGACGGCGGCTCGCAATGACGGATACTGAATTACCAATTACCAATTACCAATTACCAATTACGTTTCCGCTTCCACCGAATTTCCCAACAGCGGAATCTCGGCCTTGATGCGCGTCCCCGCGCCTGGACTGCTGGTAATTTCGAGGCGACCTCCCAGTTTGCGGGCGCGCTGTTCCATGTTGTGGATGCCCATCCCACCGCCGTTACGGGCATGCTCCTGGTCAAAGCCGACGCCGTTATCGCAGATGTCGAGGATGACCCAGTTGCTGCGCGTCTGCAAGTCCACGGTCACTTTTTTGGCGCGCGCATAGCGGACGAGGT
>CAYJLS010000003.1:61230-63213 GCA_964371065.1 uncultured Anaerolineaceae bacterium
CTGCGCGTCTGCAAGTCCACGGTCACTTTTTTGGCGCGCGCATAGCGGACGAGGTTATTCAGCGCCTCCATCGCGATGCGGTACAGGTCGGGTTCGATGGCGCTCGGCAGGCGGTAAACCCCGTCGGTGTGCAACTCCGTTTCCAGTCCCGCGCGGGATTCGATGGATTCGAGGCTGGCTTTCAGCGCGACGACCAGTCCGTGTTTCTGGAGCAGGGGCGGGTTCAGTTCCAGGATCAACAGGCGCATTTCCTGCAAGGCCTGCATGGCATTGTCCTTGATCTCGGTCAGATTGTCCTGCACCTGCTGGACATTGCCCTTGTTTGCCGAGCGGCCGGCAGCGGTGCTGTACAGGCTGATGCCGTACAGCAATTGCGTGACCGAGTCGTGCAGTTCCCGTGCAATCCTGTTGCGCTCTTCGAGGGTGGCCAGGTCCTGCGCTTTCTCGTACAGGCGCGCATTTTCGATGGCAATCGCCACCTGGTTGGTGATGGCCTGCGCCAGCCGCGCATGGATTTGGGTGTAGTAGCCAGGCTCGTTGTGGGTGAGACTGAGCAGACCCGTCACCTGGTCGCGGACGATGAGCGGGATTCCGATCCACGAACGGGCGTGGTTGAAGGCGGACGGGCGCGGGGTGATGTTTGCCTCGTGAAAGGCAAGCGCCAGCGGCGGTTCGCTTTTCACATCGTCGAGGATGAGCACTCTTTTATCGGTGATGACTGGCAGGTATGCGCCTGCGTTGGCGAGGGAAAGCGAATAGGGCGGGTTCAGTTCTGGCAGGTTGGGCAGGCCAGGCACCTGGTAAGCGATGCCTTTCAAACTGCCTTCTTCGAGTGTGTAGATCGCCGCGCCGCTGTAGGGAATAATGGAAGCGATCTGGTCGAGGATCAGGTTGAGGAGCGGTTCCAGTTCGAGGGTCGAGGCGATGCGCTGGGAAATATCCAGCACAGTGGAGAGTTCGCGCGTGCGGTCAGCCACGGCCTGCTCAAGATCGCGGCGGGACTGTACGCGTTCGGTCACATCCGAGGTGACGATGAAGAGGCGGTCGCTGTTTTCGGATTGGACGCTGGAGTAGTGTTCGCGGATACAGCGCGATTCGCCGTCGGCGCGGCAGATCCAGTATTGCAATTCAGAGGGGAGTTCGGACTTCAAGATTGCGTTCACGCGTTCGGCTTCCTCGGGGAATGCAAAGTCGCGGACGCGTTGCCGCAGGTCGCCTTCGGGACATTTGCCGAAAATTTCGCAGGCGCGGTCGTTGACGTAGACCAGTTTGCCGTTTTCGATGATGGTCAGCCCCTCCTGGATGTTATCGGCCAGGTTGCGGAAGCGTTCCTCGCTGAGGCGGGCGGTGTTCTCGGCCTGCTGGTGCATGGCCATTTGCAGGGACAATTCCAAATTCAGGCGCGTCAGTTCGTTCTGGTGGGCGTTGGCGCGCTCTTCGAGTTCGCGGTTGAGTTGCAGGAGGTCGGCTTCGAGGTGGGAGGAGGGGGGAGTCCGCTTATAGGAAACCGCGGCCAGCCTCAGGTCCAGAAAGAGACCGAGCGCGGCGGAGAGAATCCCCAAAGTCCCCGTCAGGATAAACGCTGTCCAGCCGTTGAGCGGTGGTGAAAACAGGTTCCGAACCCCCTCGGCGATCACCAGTCCAAACAGCAGTGAAATTGCGATGAACAGAATCCGTCGCCAAAATGTGCGGGACATTTTAAGAGCCTAAACACGAAGGACACCAAGTACACAAAGGGGAACGCCTTGATTTCATTGGTTTTCCTTCGTTGCCTTTGTGTCCTTTGTGTTTAATGAATTTTGCCTTAACCGAGTATAGCACAGTTGATTTTCTGTTCTCAACATTTGCGGAGCGCCGCATTAACATTTGTTGACCCGCCCCAAACAACCGCCTCCGCATCCATTAACTGAATGACTCCCAAAAATCAGCGCATATCCGATGACAGAAAGTTTCTTTTATTGTAAATCTATCTTGAGGAAGAAA
>CAYJLS010000003.1:63313-78223 GCA_964371065.1 uncultured Anaerolineaceae bacterium
GTAATAACAGACAATCGAAAGTGTGTCGGGTGTTTTGCCTGCGTGGCCGCGTGTACCGAAGCGCACCGCGCCGCGGGCTTGCAGGGTTATCCACGACTGCACGTGACGCGCACGCCGCAAGGCATCATGCCGATTCAGTGCCGTCACTGCGAAGACGCCATGTGCGCGCTAGTCTGTCCCGTACATGCCATCCAGCACAGGGACGATTCCATTGTGCTCAATGAAAGCCTGTGCGTGGGATGCAAGATGTGCGCGCTGGCCTGTCCGTTTGGGAATATCCTGCCAGGCGGCACACCCGTGCCTGGGTTGGAGATCAACCTGGGCCACTACGCGTTCCTCAACACGCCGCTCGAACCCGACCCGATGTATTTGCGCGAACTTAGTTACCAGGAGTTGCTCTCCCTGCTGGCGTGGAACATCGGACAGAAAACCGTAGCGATCAAATGCGACCTGTGTTACTTCCGCGAGAACGGTCCCGCCTGCGCGGAGGCCTGCCCACATAAGGCGATCCATTTGATGGACGACCAGACGGAGGTTCCCGAACCGCTCCTCTTGCGGATGAAGGAAACCGCCCACGTGACAGGAGGGACGAAATGAACGCCATCCAATTCCTGTTGCTCTCTGCGACGTTATACGGACTCGGCGCGCTGGCCTCGCTCCTCGTTTCCGGTCGGACCTCGCGCGGGGTCGCGGCTTTCTTCGGCCTGCTCGCGTCTGTGAGCGGAGTCATCGCGGTGGCGCTCGCCATGATCGAACGCGCGACGCCAACGCAGTTTCTTTTCGCGATCCCGCCCTTCGGTGAATTCGCCCTGCAAATGGACTTGCTATCCACTTTGCTGGTGGCGGTCATCTCGCTCATCGGAGTCGCGACCAGCCTGTACTCGTTCAGCGACGCGCCCGAAAAAGTTTCCGTCAGTTTCTTTACCAATCTATTCATGGGTGCGATGGTGCTGGTGGTTACGGTCACCAACGCGTTCTTTTTTATCATCTTCTGGGAGTTGATGACGCTGGCTTCCTACTTCCTCGTGGTATGGGAATTCGATAAAAAGGAGTCGGCGCAGACAGGGTTCATCTATTTCCTGGTCGCGCATGTCGGCGCGGCGCTCATCATGGTGGCCTTCTTCCTGTTCTTTGGGCACGCAGGCACTTTTGATTTTGCGGCCATCCGCTCCACAGCGCTTTCTCCTGTTGTAAAAGATATTGTCTTTGTGCTGGCCTTCCTCGGCTTCGGCGCGAAAGCGGGCATGGTGCCTCTGCATTTCTGGACGCCCGACACCTACGCGGCCGCGCCCAGCCACGTCTCCGCGCTGATGGCCTCGGTCATGAAAAAGACTGCGGTCTACGGCATCCTGCGCGTCTGCGTGGACCTGGTGGGCGGTCCCGTTTTGTGGTGGGGATTCACCGTCCTGACTTTTGGCGCGCTCTCCGCAGTCTTCGGCGCGTTCTACGCCCTTGCGGAAAAAGATATCAAACGTCTGCTGGCTCTTTCCAGCGTGGAGAATGTCGGCATCATTTTGATGGGAGTTGGCCTCGGCATGTTGGGCATGGCGGCACAGCAACCCGTCCTGGCTGTGCTGGGTTTTCTCGCCGCGTTGTATCACCTGCTCAACCACGCCTTCTTCAAAGGATTACTCTTCCTCGGCGCGGGTGCCGCCATCAAAGCGACGGGGACGCGCAACCTGAACGATATGGGCGGACTCAGCCGCCGTATGCCGTGGACGGCGCTGACCTTCCTCGTCGGCGCGCTGGCGGTGACGGCCATCCCACCTTTGAATGGTTTTGTCAGTGAGTGGTTTACCTATCAGGCGCTTTTGAACGCGGGCGGCACGGGGTTGTTTGCCCTGCGAGTCTTCGCTCCGCTGTTCGCCGTCCTGCTGGCTTTGGCGGGCGCGTTCGCGGTGATGGTTTACGTCAAGGCGTACGGCGGCGCGTTCACAGGTCCCGCGCACAGCAAGGACGCGGCCTTCGCAGACGAAGCCTCCGTCCCCGCGCTGGTCGGCATGATCTATCTCGCGTTCGGGACGCTCGTCCTCGGCCTCGGCGCTCCGTGGATTGCGCCGCGCATCGCTTCCGTCGCGGCGGACTTCGCGAACCAACCGCTGATCGCGGTCAATTCTGGATGGACAATCAATCCTGGCAACCCGCTCACCTCCATCCTTTCGACTCCTCTGGTGGCGATCCTGCTCCTCGGCCTGCTGACCGTTCCCGTCATCGTTGTGGCTGTCTACGGCGGCTGGCGCAATAGCAAACGCAACAACATGGAGCCGTGGTCGTGCGGATATGGCTACGACGCGCCGATGTCGGTGCGCGCTTCCAGTTTTGACCAGCCCGTGAAGGTCTCGTTCCAGCCGTTGTATTGGATCCGCACGCTTGTGGAAAAACCCTATCGGGCGATCAACACTTTCTATCACGCGTCTATCGAGGCTGTCCGACGCGCGGAGCCTGTGGTCGAGAACACGGTCACGCGCCCGACGTTGAAATTTGTCGAAACGACAGGACGGTGGATTCAAACTCTGCAAATGGGCGACATCCGCCTGTACTGCCTGTACATCATCATCACACTGGCGATCCTGTTGATAGCGCTCTTCGGAAGGAGTGGACTATGAACCACTTCTGGTTGATCGGCATCGGCATCGTTCAGGCGCTTTTGCTCCTGTTGCTTGCGCCGCTCTATTCGGGCTTCGCGCGCGTGATGCGCG
This sequence comes from uncultured Anaerolineaceae bacterium, assembly GCA_964371065.1. Taxonomy (GTDB): domain Bacteria; phylum Chloroflexota; class Anaerolineae; order Anaerolineales; family Villigracilaceae; genus Denitrolinea. Next base: position 66,013 of record CAYJLS010000003.1, read on the forward strand.
CCAAGATGCACTCCCGCAAGGGACCGCCGCTCATGCAGAACTATCGCGATATCACGAAACTGATGACGCGGCAGGAAGTGGTCTCCGAGCAGGCGGGCTGGATCTTCCGCGTCATGCCGTATTTGAGTATGGCCTGCATGTTCCTGGCTGCGATAATCATCCCTGTGCTGGTGACGGACTCACCGCTCGAAGCCGTTGGGGATTTGATCCTCATCATTTATCTGTTCGCCCTGCCGCGTTTCTTCTTCGCGCTCGCGGGACTGGAATCGGGTTCCACGTTTGGCGGCATCGGTGCGCGGCGTGAGATGTTGATCTCCGCTTTGGTGGAACCGATCCTCCTGATGGTTATCTTCGTGATGGCGCTTCTCGCTGGCACCACCAATTTGGGGCGGATCAGCACCGAGGTCGCGACCGGCGCGTTCCCTTATTCGCTGGCCTATCTGCTCGGCATGGCCGCCTTCGCGTTCGCGGTCTACGTTGAAATGGGCAAACTTCCCTTCGACCTGGGCGAAGCAGAGCAGGAAGTGCAGGAAGGTCCGCTGGCCGAATATTCGGGGCGCTCGCTCGCGATTTTGAAGTGGTCTATTTACCTAAAGCAACTGGTGCTGGTGGCGCTGTTCGTGGCGCTCTTCATTCCCTTCGGCGCGATGACCACCCTCTCGCTGATTGGCTTTGTGCTTGCAATTGTGGTCTTCCCGCTCAAGGCACTGCTCTGGTATTTCATCGCCGCCGTGCTGGAAAACGCCATGGCGCGCACACGCTTTATGAACGCGCCCGCAGTTGTTTGGGTGGCGCTCGGTGCGGCGTTCCTGTCGTTCGTTTTCTACCTCGCGAACGTGTAAGTGAAGGAGGCTCTGCATGACTGAATTTATCCTTGCCAGCATCCTGCTTCCCTTCGCGGGCGGCCTGTTGACTTTGATCCTGCCGCGTAGTTGGATCAAGTTCTTCAGCGCGCTGGTCGCGTTTCTGGCGGGCGCGGCGGGCATTTTTGTTTTGGTCGTGTTCACGCTGGGCGGCAAAACGCCTTGGACTGTTGACGTGCTGTACATCGGCCAGTGGCTGGTCTTCGGCGTTGTCATTGACAAACTGTCCGTGCTGATCGGCGCGGCGCTCGGCGTGGTGGGTTTTCTCATCGTGGTCTATTCCACGGGCTACCTGACCATGCAGAATCGCGAGCATCCCGAAAAGGAAGTGGAGCGCCGCTTCTACTTTTTCCTGCTCCTGTTCATCGGCTCGATGGCGGGACTGGTGTACGCCTCCACGATGCTCGGCCTGCTGGTCTTCTTCGAATTGACGGGCTTCTGCTCGTGGGGCTTGATCGGATACTACGACAACGAGAAGGCGCGCAAGGCCGCGCTGAAAGCGATCATCACGACGCAGGTCGCCTCGCTCGGACTCTACGCCGCGACCGCGTTCTTCTTCGCGCTGACTGGCGGGACGCGTCTCAGTGACATGGCCGCGCTGACCGACTCCGCCAAGACGTTTATCTTCATCGGCGTGTTGATCGCAGGCTACGGCAAGTCGGCGCAACTCCCATTCCATTTCTGGCTGCCCGATGCGATGGTCGCGCCGACACCCATCAGCGCGTATTTGCATGCGGCTTCGATGGTCAAGGTCGGTGTCTATATCTTTGCCCGCTGTATCGTCTCGGCAGGGAACGTTCCGCAAATCATCGGCATCGTAGGCGCGGTGCTGGCGATCATCACGATGATTTACGGCTTCGCCATGTACTTCCCGCAGAAGGATATGAAGAGACTGTTGGCGTATTCCACCATCACCCAGTTGGCTTATATCTTCCTTGCGCTTTCCATTTCAATTCTTGGTTCGCAACTGGCATTTAACGGCGCGGTGATGCACATCTTCAACCACGCCTTCGCCAAGAGCCTGTTCTTCCTCGTGGCGGGCGCGCTGGCGTTCACCACGGGGACGCGCATGTTGCCGTCCCTGCGCGGTGTGATGAAGAAGTTGCCGCTCATCGGTGTCTGCTTCACTGTCGCCGCGCTGGCCGTGACAGGCATCCCGCCGTTCAACGCCTTCTTCAGCAAGTTCAGCATCTTCGCGGGCGGCTTCCAGGCCGCGCAGACGAGTCCCTGGCTCTACGCGCTGGTCATCATCGCCATCCTCGAATCGGTCGGCAGTTTCGCCTGGATCTTCTGGGTGTTCACCTCCGCTGTCCCAGGCCAGCCCTCCGAGGAAGTGACCTCCTCCACGCCGCTCGCTCCCGCCATGGCGTTCGTGCTCGTCACCCTCGCAGCCCTGACACTTGTCTCAGGCATCTTCGCCGCCGCCTGGATCGGCTGATTGGAGTCGGACTATGGAAAATATCAACCTGATCAACAGCCTGAGCGGTCTTCTCATCCTCACTTCGTTACTGGTGATCGAGGCGAAGACCCTTCGGATGTCCGCCATCCAATACGGAATTCAGTCCTTCGTGCTGGTGTTGATTTTCCTGGCGCTGGCCGTGACGATGAAAGCCGAGCAACTTTATCTTTGGGCCGCGAGCGCTTTCGTGACCAAGTCCCTGCTCGTGCCTTTCATCCTCGCCCGTGCAGAAAAAAACATGGAAGGCCAGCCGCCCGCGAACGTCAAGCCCTGGCCGTCCATCGCACTGGCGGCGGTCTCCCTCATCGTCTCGTTCATTGTGATTGATAAACTGCAACTGAAAATCGCCAGCGAGTTCAAACCCGCGCTGGCGGTTTCGATCGCACATTTCTTCTTCGGTCAACTTTGCATTTTGACCCAGAAGAACATGCTCAAGCAAGTGCTGGGCTTCTGTCTGATGGAAAACGGTTCGCACCTGACCCTGGCTCTGATGGCCTACAACGCGCCCGAACTCGTCGAGGTGGGCATCGCGACCGACGCCGTGTTCGGCGTGATCATCATGGTCATCCTGCTGGTTCAGATCAACAAGAGCCTGCACACCCTGGACGTGACCCAGTTGAAGTCGCTGAAAGGATAGTAAGTTTCCTCCGTCATTGCGAGGAGGGCGTTCTTCCCGACGAAGCAATCTCCACGTCACAGGAAGGGATTGCTTCGCAAAGAACGCTCGCAATGACGGGTTGATAGAGACGGAGAATCAAAACAGTGATTTACTAATTTCCATTCGCGAAATTCGCTTATACGTGTCATTCGCGTTGAAGATGACGGCTCGCGACCCCGAAGGATAAATTATGTACACAACTGCCCTAATTTGGTTGTTGCTAATTCCCCTCCTCCTTTCGCTGGTTTCCTTTGCCATGCGCTGGTTGGGACACGCGGGGACGCGGCTGGTGGAGATTATCCACCTCGTCAGCGTCACCGCGGTGCTCGTGCTGACGGGCATCGTCTTGCAAGGAGTCCTCGCGCAGGGGAGCGTGGTTGCGCTGAACGACTGGTTCCACGTGGATGCGCTGGCGGCGGTCTTCCTGATGATCATCGGCGTGGTGGGATTCCTCGTCGGCATTTACTCGCTCGGTTATATCCGCAACGATGTGCAGGTCGGTGAACTGAAAGAACCGCAGGTCAGCTTATATTACGGCCTGTTCGAGTTGTTCATTTTCACCATGCTTCTCGTTGTCACGGCCAACAACATCATCATGATGTGGGTGGCCGTCGAAGCGACGACCCTCGGCTCGGCCTTCCTGGTCGGCATCTACGGTCACCGCTCCTCGTTGGAAGCCGCCTGGAAATACGTCATGATTTGCACCGTCGGTGTGGCTTTCGGTTTGTACGGAACCATCCTCGTCTATTCCGACGCGGTGCATTTTCTCCAGCAACCAGGCGCGGCCATCCTGTGGACGGAGATTGTCAAGAACGCGCAGTCGCTCGATCCCACTTTGCTGAAGATGGCCTTCATCTTCGTGTTGATCGGATTTGGCACCAAAGCAGGCATCTTCCCGATGCACGCCTGGTTGCCCGACGCCCATTCGGAAGCGCCCAGCCCCGTCAGCGCGATGCTCTCGGGCGTACTGCTGAATTGCGCGCTGTTCGTCGTCATCCGCTTCTCGATCATCCTGGACTATGGGGTGGGTCCCGAGCTCCCGCGCGTTATCTTCCTCGTCTTCGGCGCGCTCTCGGTGATCGCCTCCTCGCTCTTCATGTTCGCCCAGCGCGACATCAAACGTCTGCTGGCTTATTCGAGCGTGGAAAATATCGGACTGATCGTGCTGGGATTTGGCATCGGCGGACCTGTTGGAATCCTGGCCGCACTCTTGCAGGCGGTCAACCACAGCATCGTCAAGTCGCTCATGTTCTGTACGACGGGCAACATCCTGATGAAATATCACACCCGTCAACTGGACAAAATCAAAGGCATGTTGCAAGCCGTCCCATTGACCAGTCTCATGCTCATGCTCGGCGCGCTGGCGCTGGTCGGCACGCCGCCGCTCAATATATTCATGAGCAAGTTCACCATCATCAGCGCGGGCTTTGCGGGCGGACACATCTGGCTGATGGTCTTTATCCTGCTGGCGTTGGCGATCATCTTTGCCGCGTTCATGAAGGTGCTGAGTTCATCGGTCTTCGGTGAAATGCCCGAAGGGATGAACAAAGGCGAAGTGAAGGTCTGGGGACTCGTCCCGCTCGCCGTGCTGGGACTGCTCATCTTTTTGCTTGGAATATATTTGCCGCCGCAGTTGGAGACCTTGCTGAACCAAGCCACGAATATCGCGCTGGCTGGACAGTCCGCGGTGGCGAACGCGGATGGATTGATCAACTTTACGAGAATGCTTGTACCTTAACCCACTCATTCCGTCATTGCGAGACGCCGTCCTGAGCGGAGGGTACTCCCGAAGTCGAAGGACGAGCGTTGAAGCAATCTCCGCGTCGTGGAGGAGATTGCTTCGCTCGCTTGGTCTCGATACGGCCTCGGAGTACCTCGGCCTACTCGACCTGCGCTCGCTCGCAATGACGGGACGAAAGAGAGAATTGGCATGATGTTATCAACAATGGACAAACCCAAAGTCGGACAGAAATATGTCGCCGCGATTCGCAACCAGTTCGGGCTGGCCGTCCACGAGGAATCCTGGCAGGCGCCCGATCAGGTGACCGTGACCGTGGATTTGAACACCATGCCTGCGGTGGTGGAGTCTCTTTATTATCACCACGGCGGCTGGCTTTCCGTTGTGGCCGCGAACGACGAGCGTCCGCTCAATGGATATTTCGCGCTGTACTACGTTCTATCGGTGGAGGGGAACGAGCAGGAGCAGGCGGATGGACGCGAGAACTGCTACATGGTCATCCGCGCCCTCGTCCCGCCGCTCCAGCCTGAGTTCCCGTCGGTCGCGCCGCGCGTCCCTGCCGCGATCTGGTACGAGCGCGAGATCCGCGACATGTTCGGCATCCAGCCCATCGGTCTGCCCGACGAACGCCGCCTCGTCCTCCCCGACGATTGGCCCGCGGACCTCTATCCGCTCCGCAAGGACACGATGGATTACCGCTATCGTCCCGAGCCGACCACCGAGAAGGAAACCTACGAGTTCATTAATGTGGAGGGGGATGGCATCGTGCAAATCCCGCTCGGACCTCTGCACATGACCTCGGACGAGCCAGGTCACTTCCGCCTGTTCGTGGACGGCGAGCATATCGTGGACGCGGATTACCGACTCTTCTACGTCCACCGCGGCATGGAGAAACTGGCCGAGACGCGCATGACCTACGATCAGGTGCCGTTCCTCGCCGACCGCATCTGCGGCATTTGTGGATACGCACACAACGTGGCGTACGCGACCTCCATCGAACGCGCGCTCGGAATCGAAGTCCCCGCCCGTGCCGATTACATTCGCACGATTTTGCTGGAAGTGGAACGTCTTCACAGCCACCTGCTGAACCTGGGACTAGCCTGCCACTTCATTGGGTTCGATACGGGTTTTATGCAATTCTTCCGCGTGCGCGAGAAAACGATGAAGATGGCCGAACTGCTGACGGGTACGCGCAAGACCTACGGCATGAACCTGATCGGCGGTGTGCGCCGCGATATTTTGAAGGAACAGCGCGTTCAAATTCTGCAAATGTGCAAGGAACTGCGCGAGGAAGTCAACGTGCTGGTTGCTATGTTGCTGGACACACCTAACATTGTCCAGCGCACGGCCAACATCGGACGGCTCGAACCGCAAGTGGCGCGCGACTACAGTCCCGTCGGTCCGACCCTGCGCGGTTCGGGCTTTGACCGCGATATGCGCGTCATCCATCCTTACGTCGCGTATGATCGAGTCCCGTGGAAGACAACTTTCAAGGACGGGTGCGATGTGCTTTCGCGCACCCTCATCCGCGCCGAGGAGTTCTTCGAGTCACTCTCGATGGTGGAACGCTGTCTGGCGGAAATGCCCGAAGGTCCCGTGCTGGTGGAAGGCTTCACCTACAAGCCGTACGCCTTCGCCCTCGGCTATGTAGAAGCGCCGCGCGGTGAGGATATTCACTGGAGCATGTTGGGCGACAACCAGAAACTGTATCGCTGGCGCTGTCGCGCTTCGAGTTATAACAACTGGCCGCCCCTGCGCTACATGCTGCGCAACAACACCATCTCCGACGCGCCGCTGATTGTGGCGAGCATTGACCCATGCTACTCCTGCACCGAGCGCGTCACGGTGGTGGATGTCCGCAAGAAAAAGGCGACCATCATTCCGTACAAAGAGTTGGAACGCTATGGCCGCGAGCGCAAGGACTCGCCGTTGAAGGAGCTTTAACCACAAAGGACACAAAGGCCACGAAGGAAAACCAAAGAAATCAAGACTCTTACTTTGTGTACTTAGTGTCCTTCGTGTTTAGGTTTTGAAAGAAGCAAGGAGAATTCCATGCTGAAATTGATCAAGGAAGTCCTACGAGTTGGCAACGCCACCGTCCCCTATCCCTTTGTGAAGGTGGATGTCTCGCCAGGGTACCGCGGCAAGCCAGAATACGATCCCGAGCAGTGCATTGCCTGCGCGGCCTGCACGATTGCCTGTCCGCCGAACGCGCTGAACATGGAAACGGATCTCGAACAGGGCACGCGCACCTGGTCCATTTTTTACGGACGGTGCATCTACTGTGCGCGTTGCGAAGAAGTCTGTCCGACAGGCGCGATCCATCTCGGTTCGGACTTTGAACTCGCCTCGTTCTCGCGTGACGATTTGATGGTTCGCGCGGACTTTAGGCTGGCATCCTGCACCGAGTGCGGCGCGTACTTCGCTTCGGCCAAGTCCCTCGACCATGTGCTGGCCCTGCTCGATCAGGCGGGACTGCCCCCCGAATCCGCCGAGGATCGAAAAGCGCTCATCAAGATGTGCCCCGAGTGCAGGCGCAAGACCGACCTTCCCCGCGTGAAGGTCATTGTCCAGGAGGCGTTCGATGGAAGACTATAACATCAAGACCGACACCATCTTTGCCATCCAACCCGACGAGGCCACGGACAAACTCAAGGGTGCTTTGCTTAAAGACATCCAGCGCTCGTGCTATGTCTACCGCGTGGACTGCGGCGGGTGCAACGGCTGTGAGATCGAAATCTTCGCGGCCATCACCCCGATCTTCGACGCCGAACGCTTCGGCATCAAGGTCGTCTCCTCGCCGCGTCATGCGGACGTGCTGGTTTACACAGGCGCGGTGACGCGCTCGATGCGCGTCCCTGCCTTGCGCGCCTATCACGCCGCGCCGAATCCGAAAGTGTGCGTCGCTTATGGCGCGTGCGGTTGTTCGGGTGGCATCTTCCATGACCTGTATTGCGTCTGGGGCGGTGCGGACAAGATCCTGCCGATTGACATGTACATCCCAGGCTGTCCGCCCACGCCGCTGGCGACTGTGCATGGATTTGCCGTCGCGCTGGGTTTACTCAAACAGAAAATGCAGGCCGTCCATCACGTGCAAGGCGAAGATGAACATGCCAAACTCCTGTTCCCCGAAGTCCCGCTCGAACTGCGCGTCGAAGTCGAACGTGAGGCGCGTCGCATGGCGGGTTACTGGCAGGGACGGAACATCGCCAACACGTTCCTCGGTCTCATCAAGGAACGCGACTCAAAACAAGCCATCGGCGATGTGGACGCGTATTTGAAAGGCCAGGACGATCCACGTCTCACCGAGATCATGCGAAGGCTTGAGGAGATATTTCTGTCACGAGAGGTAACCGCGTAGCAAATTCTCGCCCATCCCTCCGTCATTGCGAGGAGGGCGTTCTTCCCGACGAAGCAATCCCCGCCCGACGAGGAGATTGCTTCGCAACGAACGCTCGCAATGACGGGATGAAACGAAACTGAACATGACTCCAAAAATTACCATTTACCAATTACGAAGCAAATTTGTCAACAAGCGCGAAGACGTTCCCGAAGATGCGCGCCAGGTGGTCTATTACACGCTGGCGGTGGGGCATCACGTCGGCGTGATGGACTGCTTCACGAGCCAGGTGGACATCCCCCTCGACGAGTACGCGGCCTGGGTGGGGAACCTGCCCGAAGGTCCCGCGCGAACGAAACTCGAAGGCGCGCTTCGCTGGGGCGAGATCGAAGTCAACTCGAGTCACGTCGGGATGTTGCTCCCGCTCTTCGAGGCCGCGCCCGCCGAAGGTCCGAGTTGGACGCGGGATTTCGTCCAGTGCCTGCGTGACATCCAAAAAGAATCCGCGATGTACCTGATGGTGAGGAAGGTCGCATGAACGTCCTGCTCACTGTGGGCAACGGCATGATGGGTGACGACGGCGCGGGCGTGTTGCTGGCGCAGATGTTGCGCGACGCGCCGCTCGACGATTGGGCCGCGCTGAACGGCGGCTCCGCGCCCGAAAATGTTTTGCATCGGATTCGTGAAATGGACGCCAGCCGCGTGCTAGTGGTGGACGCGGCCGACATGGATTTGGAGCCTGGAAGCATTCGCCGCATCCACGCGGACCGATTGGATGATCCGTTTCTGATGACGACTCATACCCTGCCGCTGACGTTCCTGATCGAGTCCCTGCGCGAATTTGTCCCGCAGGTGGAACTGCTCGGCATCCAGCCGCGCACCGTCGCTTTCGGATACCCGATGTCGGATGAAGTCCGCGCCGCGGTGGGACAGGTGTATGCTGATTTGAAAAATAGCAAGATGGATTGGAGTTGTTGTAATTAACAAATTTACCGTCATTGCGAGGGCGGTGCTTTTTCGCCCGAAGCAATCTCCTCATCATGGCGGGGATTGCTTCGTCGGGAAGATCGCCCTCCTCGCAATGACGGAATTCACGAAAGGATGACAGCCATGATCACAGTCAAAGACTTATTGAAAAAAGGTGTTGGTTCCACCGTTGTGGTCACGCCGACGGACACGGTCTATCGGGCATTGCAATTGATGGCCGAGAATAACGTGGGCGCAGTGATGGTCTCGGATGGCGGCCACATGGTCGGCATTTTCACCGAACGCGACTATTGCCGCAAGATCATCCTGATGGGACGCTCCTCGTTGAACACGCCCATCCAGGAGATCATGACCCAGAAGATGATCTCGGTGCGTCCCGACCAGACGCTGGAGGAATGCCTCGAACTGATGACCAAGTATCACATCCGCCACCTGCCCGTGGAGGACGGCGAGAAACTGGTCGGCATTGTGTCCATGCGCGATGTGATGGAATTGATCATCTCCATCAAACAGGATCGCATCGAACGACTGGAGAATTACATCCTCGGCACCGATTACAACCATTAGTCGGATAGTCGGTTGGTCTGATGGTCGGATAGTCCGATAGTCTGGTAGTCGGATAATCGCACATTCTCTCTGTGTATAAACGACAGACACCCCGCGCTTGCGAGGTGTCTGTTGATTTGTTTTCGTCCGCACTGATGACTGAACACTGATTACTGATTACTTTCCCCCTTCGCGCTCATCTGCACGCCGACGGTGTTGAAACCGCTATCCACGTACAGCACTTCGCCCGTGATGCGCGCCGATAAGCCAGAAGCCAAAAACACCGCCGCGTTGCCCACGTCTTCGATGGTGACATTCTCGCGCATGGGGGACATGTCCGCGAAGTGCTTGTACATATCGCGGAATCCGCCCACGCCCGCCGCGGCCAGCGTGCGGATCGGCCCCGCGGAAATGGCGTTGACGCGGATCTTCTGTGGGCCGAAGTCGAATGCCAGGTAGCGCGTCGACGCTTCCAGCGCGGCCTTGGCGACGCCCATCACGTTGTAATGCGGCGCGACCTTCACCGAGCCGTAATACGTCATGCACATCAGCGACGCGCCCGGGTTCAAGATCGGTTGATACGCCTTCGCCAGCGCCACGAACGAAAAGACCGAAATGTCCATCGCGTTCTTGAAGCCCTCGCGCGACGTGTTGTAAAACGGTCCCGTCAATTCCTCGCGGCCTGCGAACGCGATCGAGTGCACCAGCACATCGATCTTTCCGAAATGCGCGGCAGCCTTCTCGGCGGTGGCGGTGATGTGTTCATCCTTCGACACGTCACATTCCTCGACCCACTTGCAACCGATCTGTTCGGCCAGCGGCATGACGCGCCGCTTGAGCGTCTCGCCCGCGTAACTGATGCCGATCTTCGCGCCTTCGCGGTGCAAAGCCTGCGTGATGCCCCACGCAATGGACTTGTCGTTTGCCAAACCAAACACGAGCGCGTTCTTGCCATCCAGTAAACCCATAGTGCCTCCAAGTATGAAGTGTCAAGTGTGAAGTGTAAAGTGCGAAGTTTCATGAGTCAGGTGGATACGATTTCCTGACACTTGGAACCTGACACCTGAAACTGTGAACCGCCAGGGCTTCGACTTCCACGGCTCTGGCACAGTATATAAACCCACACGCGTGCCAATCGTCACGGCGGAATCGGGGACTTTCACCCCCGCCTCGATCCATAGACTTTGGGCGGTCGCCGTTAAATCCGCGTTATTCTCTCCCTTGCCGATTCCCAGCGCCTGACAGAGTTTCCCCGGCCCGAACGTGTCGCGTCCCTCGCGCCGCGCGGACATCACCTCCGCCCCCTCGATGGGCCAGATGGCGCGGATGAGCACCGCCGCAGGGAATCCCTCCCGCTCGGTGACGGCATTTAGCATCCAGTGATGACCGTAGGTGAAGTAGACGTACGCGTGCCCAGGCGGACCGTACATCACCTGCGTGCGCGGTGTCCGACCAGCTTTCGCGTGACATGCCTGGTCCTCCTCGCCGATATATCCCTCCGTCTCGGTGATGATGCCGACGAGTTTCACACCGTCCAAAATCCGCACCAGCTGCGCACCGATCAGGTCGCGTGCGACGGTCAAGGTGGGGCGGTTGTAGAATTTACGGGGGAGGAGTTGAATCACAGTAATCAGTTTTCAGTGATCAGTTATCAGTGTAGGAAGCAGTGGAAATAAAAACGCGGCGGAAAGCCGCCGCGTGGAAAGGTGGCAATGCTATGCCATTTCAAAGGTGCGGACGTGCAAGATTTCTTCTCGTTGCATGGGACGAATGTCTGAATTTGATAACGTCGCAACCGCAATCGTTTTACCTTCGCCTGTGACGAATTCCACCTCATAGGCTTTGTTGTCGGTGTAACAATGTACAACCGCGCCTACGTCGCCGCGGGTGAGGCTGTATTCTTTCAAGTCTCGTGAAAGGACAATTGTGTCGAGTTCGCGGATCATGTTTCTAACTCCTTCGATCAATCCAACGGATAAGCGGTAATAAATCGTGGTTGCTCTTCGCCTGTTTCAATAATCCAGACGGTTCGTAGTTGAATAATAACACCACTCGGCGTTACCAGCGCGCCGTCAATGATGTATTTTACGCCAAATGGCGTTTCCTTGATTTCCGAGATGTTACCAGAATGGGCAATACGCACAAGGCTTTGCTCGAATTGGTTTATGTTGGTTTCGTTAAAGCCAAATGACCGAAAGAATTTTGCTTTTGACTTCCCAACCGCGTGCGATTCGGAAAGCAAATACTCAATGATCTTTTCGCTAGGAACGTAGGCCGTATGTTTGTTGGGGAGTTCCATAACTTTCCCAAATTATAGCGGTTTTTTGGATAGGTGAAACTACTTGAATCTTGAATCTCTCTGTAGTGTTAACCGCAAACCATCCTCCAGCTTGATCGAAGGTTGGAAGCGGAGTTTTTCCTGCGCGAGTTTCAAATCCGCGCGCATACGCGAGACGCCGCCCGAGGTTTGGGCGTTGTAGACCACGTTGGCTTTGCTGACGGTTACATCGAGCACGAGCCGCACTAGATCGCGGACGCTGGTTTCCATCCCCGAACCGATGTTGATCATCAGCCCGTTGACGTTGGGCGCGGTCGCGGCGGCCACCATTCCGCTGACCAC